>JAGNNG010000075.1 GCA_017990795.1 Deltaproteobacteria bacterium | reverse complement strand
AGACGTGGCGCGGACACTCCTCGCCGGTCAGTGTGCTGCTGCCGCTGCGCGATGGGCGACTGCTAACAGCGTCCCTGGATGCCACAGCGCGACTGTGGGAGCTGCCCGCCACCGGTGAGCCCAAAGAACTGCGCATGCTGCGCGGACACCAAGACAGCTTAAGCAGCGTCGCTCTGGTCGATGAGGAGCGCGTGGTCACCGCCTCGCTAGATGGCACCCTGCGACTGTGGCGCATCGACTCCGGAGAGCTGCTTGGCGTCCTCGAAGGACATGCCGGCTGGGTGACCGACTGCGCCTATATTGCTGGCGGCTCGCATCCCGTAAGCGGTGGCATGGCGTTTACGCAGCCGCGGATCTTGTCGACCTCGCTCGACGGTACGGCCAAGCTGTGGGACATCGCACACGCCGAGCGCCTGCACGCACTGTGCGGCCACCACAGCTTTGTCACTGCGCTGGTGCTGCTGCCCGATCAAGCGCGGCTGCTCTCTGCGTCACGAGACAGCACCCTGAAGGTCTGGGACTTAAAGACCGGGCAGCACCTGCAAACGCTGTCTGGACACGCCGCTTCGGTCGATGAGTGCGCAGTGCTGCCCGACGGTAAGCGCGCAGTCTCGGCCAGCTACGATGCCACGCTGAAGATCTGGGATCTGCAGACCGGCAAGGCGCTGTGTACGCTGCAGGGTCACTCGGGCTGGGTCTCTAGCTGCGCCGCACTTCCCGATGGTCAGCACGTGGTCTCGGCGGCCATGGACGGCACGCTGCGGGTGTGGAACGCCAGCACCGGACAGCAGCAGCGCTCTTTGGTGGGACATGAAGATAGTGTCTCTGCTTGCGCGGTGCTTCCTGACGGACAGCGCGTGATCTCGGCCTCGGCGGACGGCACCTTGCGGCTGTGGAATCTGGCCACCGGTGAGCAGCAGCAAGCGCTGCACGGACATACCGCATCGGTCGATCGCTGCCAGGTTCTGCCGGGTGGGCAGCAGGCCATTTCGGCCTCGGCAGACGGCACCTTGCGCATCTGGGATCTGCAGACCGGGACCCACGTGCGCACGCTGCAAGGACACCAGGCGTGGATCTGTGCCTGCGCGGCGCTGCCTGATGGTCGCCATGTGCTCTCTGCGGCGGGTGACGAGACGCTGCGCGTGTGGGACGTGCAGACCGGCCAGTGCCTACGCACGCTGCAAGGCCACAAGGCCGCCATTTATAACTGCGTTGCGCTCCCCGATGGCAAGCGCGCGCTGTCGGCGGCAGGCGACGGCATGCTGAAACTGTGGGACCTGCAAACCGGGCAGTGTCTGTACACCGTCTACGGTCCAGCGGCAGCGGGCTTCTTCTCGGTGCTGGCCCCGGCAGAGCTACCTAACGTCGTGTTTGCCGGCGATGTGCTGGGCAATGTGTGGACTCTGCAGCTCGCGCCGTAGCAGCGCCCGCGACCCAACAGCTTCCCTGCTGCGCTGCGGAATATTTGGCCACACCAAGCGCTCTATTTAGCAAGGAAGCAAGCGGGACGCCGCGACCCCGGCTGACAAGCGAAAGTGCTTTTCCCTCGGGCCGTATCTAACCAGCGGCTCGCTTAAAACTATGTCCCAAAGTCCATTGGCTTACGACTTGGAGTATGCGCTTGAGAATCCCCCATTCACCCCGCCAGCAGCGTCGAAAAAGTGACGGTCCTGTACCTCGGCGGTCCCGGCTCAGATGGCAGCTAACCGTCGCGGGCTGCGGCCTAACTTTGCTGGGATTTGCGCTGTGGCCGCCAAACCTCGCGGCGGCTTCCGCCCAAGAGCCCACGACCCCCAGCAAAAAAACCTCGGTCGCCCTGCCCGCGCTGACGACGCAGCAGGAAGAGATGATGCAGATCCTGCGCAGCGCCGTAGGTAAGCAAGCGCCGGGCAGCACCGAGAACGCCAGCAAGACCACGACCGCAGTTAGCACGCACCACATGAACCTGCAGCAGCTGTGGGCGCAAGCGAGCCAGCGCTTTCCCGGGCTGACGGCAGCGCGAGAGTCGATTCGCGCCGCGGGCTACTCCCGAGATGAACAGAAGTGGCTGCGCCTGCCCAGCGGCGAAGTCAGCGCCTTCCTAAGCTGGTCGCCCGACGTGCGCTGCAAGTCAGCAGAGGAGCTAGGCTATGCTGCCGGCGGCGAGGCGCTGACCAAAGGCGGCTCCGCCAAGGCCGCAATCGGGGGCGTGGACAACTGCCTAGAGACCACCGGCAACTTCAACTTGCTAGACGGTGACATCAGGCGCTACCTGCCCATCTACGGCGTGCTGGTGCGTGTCGATGCCCGCATCACGCAGCCGCTTTATACCTTTGGCAAGCTGGACGCAGCGCTCAAACTTGGCGAGGTCGGGGTGCAGTTGGCGCAGGCCAGTAACGCCGCCGTCACTGCGGACACTGCGGTGAACTTGGTGCGCGCCTACTTTGGCCTCAAGGCCGCCCGCGCCGGGCTTGAGTCGATAAAGGAAGGCCAAGACCAGATCCGCAAGTGGATCACCCAGATCGATGGCGAGCTAGAGGCGGGCAAGACCGGCTACACCGAGATTGATCTGATGCGCCTCAAGGTCACCGAAGCCACCGTCACTTACAACGTCGTCGATATCGAGCGCACCATTCGCAGCTCTTTAGCGGCGCTCCGGTATCTGGTGCAAGACCCGGAGGCCGACGTCGATGACGGCGACCTGCAGCCCTGGGCGCAAGAGGACCACCCGCTGGACTACTATTTAGAGGCGGCCCTGCGCGGTCGTCCCGAGCTGCGCACCCTGATGGCCACCGGCGAGGGTGCGCGCCTTTACAAGAAGCTGCGGCTGGCCGAGCTACTGCCCGACTTTGGGCTGATCCTCGGCGTCAACTACGCGCTGGCCACCAGTGTGCAAGACCCCAACCACGCGTTTATGAACCGGCTCAACGGCCTGGGCGCGGGGCTGGGCTTGGGCATGCGGCTGGGGCTGGACTTTGGGCCCAAGATTGCGCGGCTGCAGCGCTCCATCTCCGACCTGTCGATCTTTGAGAGCAGGCGCCGCGAGGCCCTGGGCGGTGGCGCCCTTGAGATCGAGCGCCAGTACAACGACCTGATCGAAGCCAAAAAGCGCCTGGTCGCCGCCGAGTCTGCCGAGCGTCGCTCGCGCGGGTGGCTGCAAGGCATCAAGCAAAACATCGACGTGGGCACCGCCGAGTCCCGCGACATGATCGAAGCGCTACGTAACTACTTTGAGCACCACGGTCAGGTGCTGCGCGCCACCAACGACGTAAATGTGCAGGCTGCGATGCTCCGTCGCCTGTCCGGCCTAGAGGTCATTCCCCAATGAGTCACCGACATCCTGCATCTGCTCCGCTGTCCACATCCTGGGTCCTGTCGCTGTCGCTGAGTGCGGTCGGCACCCTTGCGCTGGGCGGCCTTTTTATTGCGCAGCCCATCGCCGTCGCTGGTGCTGCCGAGCCCAGCGCTGCCAGCGGACCCAAGGCCACGCTGCAGCGCTTAAACGGCAACGTCGACAAGCAGCTACGCCAAAAGGTCGTGGCAGGCTCCCCGGAAGAGGCCAAGGTCAAGGCCGCCGTGAAGCAGTATGCGGGCGAGCTGCTCGACTATGGCGAGCTATGCAAGCGCGCGCTCGGCGAGCACTGGGACAAGATGGCGGTCCCGGTGCGCGAGGACTTTGTGCAGACCCTGCGCGAGCTCATCGAGCGCAACTACATCAAGCAGCTGCGCACCAACCTCGACTACGAAGTCACCTACGGCGACGAGACGTTTGAGGCAGAGGAAGCGCGCGTCTCCACCACCATCAAGATTGCCACCCACGGCAAGTCGACCTCCGCGCTGATTGAGTACCGGCTGCTCAAGAAAGTAGACGCGCCCGGCAAGCCCTTTCACTGGATGGTCTACGACGTCATCACCGACGAGCTGTCGCTGGTCCGCAACTATCGCTCGCAGTTTACCCGCATCATTGGCTCCTCGGGCTACGACGGGCTGCTGGCCAAGATGAAGACCAAGCTGGCAGAGGAAAAAGCCAAGGACGTCCCAGCGGGCGCCAAGCCTGCAACCGAAGCAGCGCCTGCCGCGACACCAGCCCCAGCAGCTCCAGCGGGAAAAGCGGCACCGACGGCGCCAGCGGGCAAGCCTGCGACCCCTCCAGCGGCCAAGCCTGCGACGACGCCAGCCAAGCCTGCGACGACACCAGCCAAACCCGCGACCCCGGCGGCCAAGCCTGCGGCAGCGACCCCCGCCAAAGCGGCTCCGGCTCCGAAGTAACCGCGCCTCTCCCCTACTCCCTCCCTTCGCTTCTTTCCGCACGCAGCCACGCCATCGGAATGTCGGCTTCAAAGCCTCCGGTGGCGCTGCGAATGCGTCCGCGCAGACAGCCTTCCTCTGAAAAACCCAGGGACTGATACAGCGCCCGCGCGCGCAGGTTGCTCTCCCTTGCAATCAGCTCAACCCGGAGGATCTGGGGATGGTGCTCCCGAACCTCGTTTAGGAATGCACCAAACAGCGCGCGGCCCACCCCTTTCCCTTGCTGACTGGGATGCACCGCCACCGTCAGGTCAGACAGCACATGCGCGAACACCTGCGGCACCGGCCTATAAGCGTGGATCTCGCCCACAATCGACTCCTCCTCCTTGATGATCAGACTTAGGCCGCGCTGCTGACTTAGCTCGAAGTTTTGGCGCACGTAGTCCTGGGTAATCTCAGCTTGGGTACGGGCCAGGCCGCCCTCCTTAGCCGCCACCGCGCGGTACAGAGCCACGATTCCAGGCAGGTCTTGAACGGTCGGTTTCAAGGTGTAGTAGGTCGCCATCAAGTTCATCCCAAGCAAAGCAAATAGGTCGATGTGTTACGGTGCCAGCCAGCTCTCAGCACAACATAACCCGAGCTTAGCGAGGACTCCCATGAACCGAGGTAACTTAAATCTTGCAGGCTGCACTTTCCTGTCACTGACCTTTTTCGGAACCCTTACCGGAACCCTATTAGGAGCCAGCTGCGGAGGCTTAGAGGAGACGCAGCCAGCGACGCTCCAGCAGGAACTTTTTACGCCTCCTTCCACGACCGAGCTAGTGACGCTCTCTGCGGCGACCAAGCCCACTCTAGATGAGGTCTATCGACGCTTTACCACCCGCAAAGATGTGCGCGATACCATCGTCCTTTCCAAGTCGGGTACCTATGACTTTTCCGGAATCCTGCACATCTGGAAAGGGAAAGCGGGCGGCTGCGCGCAGCTGGAAAATGGGTCGCAGATCCTGCGCATCGAAGCCGACAACGTCGTGGTCAAAAACTTCGCATTTCGCGGCGATGGCAAGGACGGCTCCACCACCCTGGGCGACCCGATTCACGTCACCACCTGCGGCACCGGCCAAGGCAACCTATGCAGCCGCCCCGGTCCCAAGCAGGTAGTCCTTGACGGCATCATCGGGCATGCGTGCGAGGATCTGCTGACTGCGACCTCTCCCGGTGGCGACAACGTGACGATTCAAAACAGCATCCTGTTTGCAAACCCCCAGGCCAAGTACCGCGACAAGACCATCCAGTTTAACTTTGGCAAAAACTTCGTCGTCAAGAACAACACCTTTGTCGATGGCGAGCGCTGCACCCGCTTTAAGCCCAACACCAGCGGCCTCCTGGAGGGCAACACGTTCTGGGACTGCGCCTACCCCAGCCGCATCAGCAGCGACGACGCCGATATCTCGCCGATGAAAAACGGTCCCGTGACGGTCCGCCTAAAAGGGAATCAGTTTAAGGGCTGCAAGTCCGCCATCTCAAAGTCAGGAGCCGACGCCAAGATCATCGATGACGGCGGCAACTCCTTTGGCTGCAGCAGAGGATTTTAGGGAAGATTCCTAAACGACTGGGAAGATTCCAAAAAAGACTGGGAGGACTCCTAAACGACTGGGAAGATTCCTAAAAGCGCAAATATAGGAATCCTCCCAGCTGCAAAGCGGCTCTGCTTATGGTCCGCGCAAGATGGCTCCGTAATTCCCTACCACCCACACGTCATTGGCAGAAAAGCCCCAGATCCCCCGCAGCGGGCTATTGGTCAGCTTCGGCAGCACCGTCCACTTGGTGCCATCCCCCTGCAAGATCTCTCCGCCATCTGTCACCGCCCACACGTGGCTTGCATCGGCGGCCCACACCCGAACGATGATCTTAAACGTAGGCCTTAACGGTGAAGTCAGCGCGTTGCCATCCCAGTGCGCGATGCCGCCCGTCTGACCGACCAGCCACACGTTGCTTGCGTCGGTGCCCGACACGCCGTACCAGAAGGTCGTGCTGCCGCCGGGCTGCATCGTCCAAGCGGTGCCGTTCCAGCGCAGGATGGTTCCGGCATCGCCCACCGCCCAGATGTTGTTGTTGCTGGTGCCCCACACGCCCGAGAGGATCTCGGTGGTACCGCTGGTCTGCGGCGTCCACGTCGTGCCATTCCACTTGAGGATGATGCCCCCAGAGCCCACTACCCAAACGTTGCTCGCATCCGTGCCCCAGATGCCGTTTAGGGACTCCGTGACGCCGCTGGTTTGCTTGGTCCACACCGCGCCGTCCCACTTCATGATCGTCCCGTTCTGACCCACCAGCCAAGCGTTGGTGGCGCTGGTTCCCCAGATGGCCCGCAACAGGTCCGTGGTGCCGCTGGGCTGCAGCGACCAGCCGCCCGGGCTCCACTTCCGAATCACCCCCAGGGCTCCGATGGCCCACACGTTGTTGGCATCGGGTCCCCAGACTGCCTGGTAGAAATCCCCATCGCCGTTTAGTGCGTTCCAAGTCGCGCCGTCCCACTTGTGGATCTGTCCTCCATCCCCCACTGCCCAGATGTTGCTCGCGTCGCTTCCCCACAGCGCGCTTTTGTCTAGTGAGTTGGGAATCGTCGAGATGGACCAGCTAGAGCCGTTATACCTTGCAACCGATCCACTTGAGATTATTGCCACAACATCGCTGGCACTGGTGCCCCAGACACCAGATAGCCTGCTTGTAAAAGTGGGTGCACGCGCCGTCCACGCCGTTCCGTTCCACTTGGTAATCGCGCCGCCATCGCCCACCGCCCACACATTGCTTGCATCAAGTCCCCACACCGCGCGCAGGACGTTGGTAGTGCCCGAGGTCTGCGCCATCACCATCGCTCCGTTCCACTTGAGGACCCGGCCTGCTGCGCCGACAAACCAGAAGTTGCTGGCATCCGCGCCCCACACCGCGCTTAGGTTGTCGGTCACGCCCGAGGCCTGCGCCGTCCACGCCGTGCCGTTCCACCTGAGCAGCGTTCCCAAGTCCCCCACCGCCCACACATTCTTTGCATCCGTTCCCCACACGCCGTTAAGCGCATTGGTGCTGCCACTTGGCTGCGCGGTCCACGCCGCTCCGTCCCACTTCAAGATGGTGCCCGCCGTACCCACCGCCCAGATGTTGCTGCTGTCCGCTCCCCACACACTTCGCAGAGTCTCCGTTGTACCGCTCTTGACCGCCAACCAAGCGGTGCCGTTCCAGCGCTGAATGGCTCCCAGCTCGCCCACGGCCCACACATTACTGGCCCCAGTGCCCCAGACCCCGAATAGCGGATTCCCCTGCGGCTGCGGATTTTCCCATCGCCAACCGCGCGGTCCGCTCATGTCGGCAGC
>JAGNNG010000074.1 GCA_017990795.1 Deltaproteobacteria bacterium | reverse complement strand
TCCGGCCTCCTCTCGCAGCAAGTGGAAAACGGAGCTCCCTTCGACCTACTGGCCGTAGCCAATGAAGCGCTGATCCGCAAGCTGATGCTCAGAGGGCGCTTGGTACCCGGCTCACAGCGACGGTACGCACGCGGACAACTGGTGCTGGTGGCGCGTCCAGGGCAGTCACCGCCACCGTCGCTGACATCGCTGCTGGAGCCGACCTATCGACGCATCGCAATTGCCAATCCCACGCATGCGCCGTACGGGCAAGCAGCCCTCGCAGCGCTAGGTACCTTGGAGGTAAGCACCCACGGTGGCCCCGGACAGCTGCCGGTGATGCTGCAGCAGAAGCTGGTATTTGGGGAAAACGTGCGCCAAGCGCTGCAGTACCTGACGACCGGAAACGTCGACGCGGCGCTGGTGGCAAGATCACTGGCGCAGCAGCAGGGCCTACCGTTTACCGTGGTGCCAAGCGATGCCTACCCTCCGCTGCTGCAGACGCTGGCGGTGATCAGAGGGGGCGATGAGGCCACAGCAGCAGCACTAGCCGCGTTTGTGTGCGGACCGGTGGGCCAAGCCACGCTGCAGCGCCACGGCTTTGCACCTTCCGACTAGGCGACACGCCCTACAAGTCGAGGTGACAGGGCTGCTGCTGGTGCCTCAGCGCCCGCCCATCGCTGCCGAGAGCAGCTCCAGGATGTCCGGCTCGTCGATGCTGCCGGTGATGGCGTAGCCCAGATCGCGGTCACGGAAGACCGCCACTTGGTAGCCGCGAGTGCCCTGCAGATAGACCTCGCGGTTGCCAATAACGGCGCGTCGCGGGGCCATCAGATGAATGCCGTGCGGATCGAACACAAACACCGAGATCTTGCGGCCATGCTGCTCGTACTGCAGCAGCGCGGCATCGCGATCACCAACGTGACTGAGACGTGCACCACGCAGTGAGGCCATCGGCTCTAGGCGCGGCGGCGGCACCGCGAAGGGCACCTTGCCATCAAACCAGCTACGCACCACCTCGGGCTCGCCGGTGATCTCCGGCGGTAGGTTGCGCTGATGTTTGACGATCATCGACTCGACGGGAATATCGGCATCCGTCGAGGAGGAGTAGCTCCACAGCAGTGCCAGCCCAGCGGCACAGACGGGCAGCATCACTCGCAGCGGGTGCTGCAGTCGCTGCCACAGCTCTTTTCGCCACTGCGGTCCAGCTTCGGCAGCAACAGACTGCTCGATACGCTGGCGCAGCTGCGCAGGAACGGCAACCGGCTGCAGGGTGCGCCGCAGCTCGCTCTTGAATCGACGCTGCTCGCTGCACAGCGACTGGCAAACTGGGCACTCATGTAGGTGCGACTCAAACTCGCGGCGCTCTGGATCGGCTAGCTCGCCGTCGATAAAGCTGTCTACGTCGCGCTGGATGTCCCCGCACTGCATGGCTTTTAGACGAGCACTTACGGCTTCCGGTTTCCCGTGACGCTGCGACGAGGCAGCGGAATTACTTGCCCACCACCGTCAGTACCGGTGGCAGCCACCACCCGCGACTGCTTGACGATGCCCGAGCGCTCCGCATGCTCACGCAGCGACGACTGCAGCAGCCGACGACCTCGATAGAGCCGACTCATCACGGTGCCCACCGGACAGTCCATGATGTCAGCGATCTCGCGGTAAGAAAACTCCTCGACGTCACACAGGACCACTGCCAGGCGAAACTCTTCGGGCAAGTCGCTTAGCGCCTTTTGGATCGACTGCGACATCAGCGCAAACTGCAGGGACTCCTCGGCATTTTGCGCCGCTCGCACGCCTCCAGACGACATGATGCCGGTCTCGCCTGCGCGCTCCATGGCCTCGGCCACCGACCGCTCAAGGACGCGCCGACGGTACTTGTTGATGAAGGTGTTGGTGAGGATCTTGAACATCCAGGCCTTGCACTGCGTACCTGGAGCAAACTGCTCAAACGAGCGTAAAGCGTACAGCAGCGTGTCTTGAACCAAGTCCTCGGCGTCACGCTGGTTGTGCGTCAGCCGCAGCGCCGTGCCGTACAGCGCGCCCAAGTGCCCCAGCGCTTCTTGCTCAAAGCGCGAGCGACTGCTGGTGGACCGTCTGGTAATTCGCTCAAACATGCAGGCACAACGCGCGAGGCCGGTGGACTATTCCCGACCTCTGCGCGCCTCTAGCTAAGACCTACTCTGCAGCGACTCCGTGACACTTCTTATACTTTTTACCAGAGCCGCACGGACAGGGCTCGTTCCGACCGACCTTGGGCTCCTCACGCTTGGCGGTCTTTTGCTGCGTGGTATCGCCCTCTTGCTCCGCCTGATCATCGCGAGAGTTATCACGCGTGCTCTTTTCGTCCTCAGCTCCCGACGTGGTTGAAGCCGCATGCTGCAGCACGATGCGCCGTGCCTTGTGCTTAAACTCGGGCAGCTTCTCGACGGCCTCGGCCTCGGGCGTCTCGGGCACCTCTTGGCGATCGAGACGTACGCGGTAGACCTTGGTGGCCACGTTCTGCGCGATGGTGTCCATCATCTGCAGGAACATCGCGTAGCCTTCTTTTTTGTACTCTTGCTTGGGATCGCGCTGACCGTACCCACGGAGGCCGATGCCCTCGCGCAGGTTGTCCATCGCCTTGAGGTGATCGATCCACTGGTTGTCGATCTCCTCCAGCCAGAAGTGACGCGCGATATACAGGAAGTTCACGCCCAGCTCTTGCTCCCGAGCCTGGGTAAACTTATCGACCTGCTCCCAGGCCCGATCGGCCAGGGCTGCAGGCTCAGCTGCCGTATCGGCCAGCGAGACGTCCAGGTTGAACTGCTCCTTCAGAGCGTTCACCAGCGCCGTCATGTCCCAGTCATCTGGCGACTTATCAGACGGGCAGTGCTCGACCACGATCTTCTCGACCAAGTCGTACGCCAGATCGTAGGCGCGCTTGCGCTGCTGGATCAGCGAGACGCAGGCTTGATGTGTCGTCGCCTCAGCGATCTCATTCTTGCTCGTCGCCGTCCGCGGCAGCTCAATCACCGCGCCAAAGCGCCGATAGATCTCATGCGCGTAAGCCCGGTCATCGCGCAGCTTGCCCTCGCCAGACTCTTCAGCTTGGGCTTCCGCATCCGGCGCAGGCTCGGTTTCCCAGAATGCATCGACCAGCACACCGATCACCGGTCCTAGGCGCTCTTTGAGCTGCGCGTACTCGGCCTTGATCTTGCCGACGGTGGCCGCCTGCTTCGAGGCAAACTCCTCGGCATCCACATCAGCAGGCTTGGCAGTCGTACCGACCTTGCCTCCCAATAGCGCCTCGACATCCAGACCCGCCAGTCGACCTTCCAGCACCGAGCGGCGCAGCGCATAAATGCTCTTGCGCTGCTGGTTCATCACGTCGTCGTATTCCAGCAGGTGCTTGCGGCTGTCAAAGTGGTGCGCTTCGACCTTACGCTGCGCGTTCTCGATCGCGCGGTTGACCATGCCGTGCTCAATCGGCACGTCTTCTTCCATGCCCAGCCGCTCCATCAGGCCGGTGATGCGCTCGGCGCCGAAGATGCGCAGCAGATCGTCTTCTAGCGACAGATAAAACCGACTCGATCCGGGATCACCCTGACGACCAGCGCGACCCCGCAGCTGGTTGTCGATGCGGCGCGACTCGTGACGCTCGGTGCCCAGGATGTGCAGACCGCCTGCTTCGCGGACCTTCTTCTTGTCGACATCAGTGGTCTTGCGATGCTCAGCCAGCGCAGTCAGGTATTCCTGTGCCGTCTCGTCGCAGGCTCCGGGGCGACACGCCGCTTCCTCGCCGTAGATCTGCGCACGCGCCATAAACTCGGCGTTGCCACCGAGCAAGATGTCGGTGCCTCGACCTGCCATGTTGGTGGCGATCGTGACCTGCTTGCTGCGACCGGCCTGGGCGACGATGGCCGCCTCACGCGCGTGGTGCTTGGCGTTTAGGACCGTGTGCTCAATGTTGCGCTTGCGTAGCATCGAGCTTAAGACTTCGCTCTTTTCAACCGAGACAGTACCGACGAGGACCGGCTGACCGCGCTCGTAGCAGTCGGCAACTTCGTCGATGACGGCGCGGAACTTGCCACGCTCGTTTTTGTACACAAGGTCGGGATAGTCCTTGCGCACATTGGGCAAGTTCGGCGGAATCACCACGACGTCGAGCTTGTAGATCTTGTGGAACTCTTCCGCCTCGGTGTCGGCGGTTCCGGTCATACCCGCCAGCTTGTTATACAGACGGAACAAGTTCTGAAACGAGATCGTCGCCAGCGTCTGCGTCTCTTCTTCGATCTGGACGTTTTCTTTGGCTTCGACCGCTTGGTGCAGTCCGTCCGACCAGCGCCGACCCGGCATCAGACGCCCGGTAAACTCGTCGATGATCACCACCTTGCCTTCTTCGGTGACCATATAGTTGACGTCGCGCTTGTACAGCGTGTGCGCGCGCAGCGCCTGCTGCACGTGGTGGTTGTACGAGATGTTCTGCGGGTCATACAGGTTGTGGATCTGCAGCAGCTTCTCCACCCGCTCGACGCCCGCATCGGTCAGCACCGCCGAGTGATGCTTTTCATCGACGGTATAGTCCACGTCCTTTTTCAGACGCGGAATGATCTGATTGACCTTGAAGTACAGGTGCGCCGACTGCTCCGCCGGACCGCTGATGATGAGCGGCGTACGCGCCTCATCGATCAAGATCGAGTCCACTTCGTCGACGATCGCGTAGTGCAAAGGCCGCTGCACGTAGCGCTCGATCGACTCCTTCATGTTGTCGCGAAGGTAGTCGAAGCCAAACTCGTTGTTGGTGCCGTAGGTGATGTCGCAGCGATAGGCCAGCTGCTTCTCGTTGTCGGCTTGGCCGTGGACGATGGTGCCGACGGTCATGCCCAAGAACTTATAGACTCGACCCATCCACTCCGCGTCGCGCAGGGCCAGGTAGTCATTGACGGTGATAAGGTGCGCGCCCTTGCGCTGCAGCGCATTAAAGTACAGCGGGCCAGTCGCCACCAGCGTCTTGCCTTCGCCGGTCTTCATCTCGGCAATCGCGCCGCGATTTAGGACCATGCCGCCGATGAGCTGCACATCGTAGTGGCGCATGTTGTTCACGCGCCGACTGGCCTCGCGCACCGTGGCAAAGGCTTCGGGCAGCAGGTTTTCGTGAGGCTCGCCGTTGTCCAGCCGCTCCCAGAACTGCACCGTCATATCGCGCAGCTCGGCGTCGGACTTCTTCTTCCAGATCTCTTCCAGTTGGTTGATGCGCGCCACCAGTGGCTGGAGACGCTTGAGCTCACGCTCGTGGCTGGTGCCAAAAATCTTCTTTATCAGGTTGCCGATCATCGTGCGCTGCTTTCACCGGGGCTTTAGGCCGGGCCTTATTGTGCTTTGAGAGGTATTTCTACCGGCGTTTTCACTCTGCGCTATCAAACCCTCTTCCGACTTGTCTGAGCTGGCATGAAAAGGCTGCTGTCTCTCGGCTATTTGAAGGTGCGGCGGCATCGCGCAGGCAACTGTCAGACTGGAAATGGGCCGCCTGTTTGCTAAGCCGTGCACAAGGCCAGGCACAAAGCAGGGCGGGTGGTGTTGGCGCGGGCCGCAAGGAACGTGGTGCTTAAGCTAGGTCGCTCCTAGGAGCAGTCAAGATTAGTACCCGAGCGACCTCTCTGTAACAAGGGTTAGTGCGCTGAAATGATATGATGACTTGGCGGTGCCAAAAGTTTTCGGCACTGGCAGGTGGCTTAGCACGGGGCAGCCATGCGCCAGTCAAACCGGGGGGCGAAAAAGGCCAGGCAAGCTCTTTGCCTGTTCTTTGGCCACAGCCGAGGCAACACCGCAAAGAGCATCGCACCATGGCACATCACGCAAAGCTCCTTCGTCTGCCTGATTCTGGTCGGCTTCTTGTCGCTGCAGACCTCCATGGCAACCTGCGCGACTTTTTGGCGGTGGTCGCCCGCTTTGAGCGCATGGGCAGTCAGGCGAGCCTTCTGTTTTTAGGCGATCTGCTGCACGGCCCTCTGCTGCCACCGCACGACTGGACCGGCGAGAGGCCGCTTGTAGGCCGCTACTACCGCGACGAGTCGCCCGCGATCCTACTTGGGCTACAGCTTCTGATGGAGCGCTATCCCGGTCGCGTCCATCTGCTGCTGGGGAACCACGAGCACGCACACATCGGCGGCCCGCGCACAGCGGTGTTTGCCCGCGACGAAGCAGCGGCGCTCGATCAGCGTCTGGGCGTTGAGACGGCGGTGTGGCTAAGCGGCTTTCTAAAGACGCTGCCGCTGTGGGCACTGGCCCCCTGCGGGGTGCTGTTTAGTCACGCTGCCCCCGCCGCTGAGCTGGCGCGTGTAGAGGACCTAGAAACCCTCGATTACCGACGCTTTAGCGCGCCCCAGCCAGCCAGCGCCAGCGGACTGCGCAGCAAAGCCACCAAGCAGCTAAAGCCTACCGAGGTGGCCGCCAAGCTGCTCGGTCAGCTGCTGTGGGGAACCACGCTACAGCCGTTTAAGGCGCAGGCCCTGCTGGGCGTGGTGTCGGCGCAGCTGATGGTCTACGGACACTGCGTCATCCCCTCGGGCTACCAGACGATCGGCTTTGAGCAGTTTATCCTCAGCAGCAGCTTCGCCATGGAAGACGCGCAGAAGACAGTGCTCGAGCTGGACCTGTCGACCACCTACTTTAGCGCCGAAGACTTCCGCGTTGGCAGCGAGATCCAGCCGCTTTATTCCTAACTCCCGCCTGACTTCTTCTGCCGCCGACAGCCTAAGGCCCGGGGTTCTGCTTGCCAGTGTGGCCTCGGTCCGGGTAGCTTGCGCGGCATCATGCCGTGGATCGTCAAGCACCTGCGTGGTGCCAAAGTGTGGGCCGAGTGCAACACCGCCGGAGCACTCGCCGAAGGTCCCGATGCCCGCGTCGACGTCTTGTACAAAAAGGCCGGGAAGCGCTATCGCGCCGCAGCTCGCAACCTGGAGCCTGCCGACGACACCACGGTCTATCCCGACTCGGAGCTAAGCCCACAAGCGCCTGCGCCACCAGCTGCGGCCAGCGCCGGTGCATCGGCATCAGCGACGGGAACAAAGTCCGCGCTGCCACCACTGGAGCTGCATCCGCACACCGGTCACGCCTCACTTGAGGGCGCGGTTCACGTCTACACCGATGGCGCGTGTACCGGAAATCCTGGACCGATGGGGATCGGCGTGGTGCTGCTGGACCCACTTGCGGACCCGACGGCCAACCAGACTCGACGCGAGCTGTCCGAGTTTTTGGGCTTTGGCACCAACAACATCGCCGAGCTGACCGCAATCCTGCGCGGCCTGCAGCTGTGCCCGCGAAATCGACCGGTGGTGATCTACTCGGACTCTGCGTATGCGATTGGGCTCTTGTCGCAGAGCTGGAAGGCCAAAGCCAACGCCGAGCTAGTCGCCGAGCTGCGCCAGCTGGTGCGCGTTTTTCCGACGGTGCGCTTTGTAAAAGTGGCAGGCCACGCCGGCGTTCCCGAAAACGAGCGCTGCGACGAGCTAGCCCGCAATGCCGTAACCCTTGGCGTGGCCGCGACGCCAAGTTAGGTCGGCTAACTTCGCATCAGCGACGACTCAAAATGACAGCGGCGCCGCCACTCTCCCGACCAGCCAGCTGACTGAGCCGAGATGAAGTAGCAGCGCCGCCACTTTGCAAAGACTGCAGCGC
>JAGNNG010000073.1 GCA_017990795.1 Deltaproteobacteria bacterium | reverse complement strand
GTACGCAGCGCGTGGGCCTGCTCGCGCGGCAGCGGATTGGCCGCGACCACGACATCATGCGCCGCTTTGAGCGCCTGCTCGGCTTGCTTCGGCGACAGGTTTTCTTTGCCCGTCAGCTCTTCCAGCTTCTGACACTGCTCGGTCAGCCGCGCTTGATTCTTGCTCTGCTGCTCGACGCGTAGCTTCTGCTCAGCCGCGCGCTTGTCGGCTTCGGCTTGCTCTTTGGCTTCCTGCTCGGCCTTGTTGGCGCGCTGCTCGGCTTGACGTAGAGCGCGGGCGGCATCCCGTCGCTGCTGCTCGACTTGGTCTTGCTCTTGACGCTGCGTTGCCGCCGCTGCCCGCGCCGCTTCTTCCTGCTGCTTGCGCTCGCGAATGGCCGCTTGCTTGGCTAGCTCCTCTGGCGTTGGCGCGGCTTTGGGCATCGCCGCTTGCTGGGCCAGCTCTTGCGCGCGCGCAGCCACGGGCAGAGTGACAGCATTTCCGACTGCCTGGCCGCGATTGCTCTTTTTGGCGCGTGCGTTCACGTTTTCTTGGAAGCGGCTGGCGGCCCGCTCAAAGCGCTTGGCGAGCGGATCGCGCGGCGGCATCGCACCCAGCGCTGCCCACTCGGCGCGCAGTCCGGCGACAAAGCCTTCGACCTCGTCAAACTCATCGGTTTTGCTGGCCAGCTCTAGACGCTGACACAGCAGCTCATGCGGGGAAACCGGGCGCTCACTGGCCTGCTTGTTCTGCGTCCGAGCCTTAGGCGCGGGGCCGGTGCCGACGGCCTTTCCTGCCGGCTGCGGCGACATCGCGTCGAGCTTTTCCTGCGCTGCGCTGCGTGCGGCTTTGCTCTTGGCTTTGCGCAGCACGGCTTCCAAGGTCTCGCGCTCCGTCAGCTTGCCGACGGCCATCACCACGACTTCTTTGACGGCATCGCTGCAAGCCAGATCGCGCAGGACGTCGGTGTCGGTAATCGCCGCTAGTGCGCGGGTACGCAGGGTGGAGTCACTGCTGCCTCGTCGCACGACTTCGGCGCGGCAGCGGTCGTCGCTAATCTGCTGCAGGGCGGCGCCGCGTACGGACTCAAGCGAGCTGCGCACGGCGATATCCGCCAGCGTGCGCTGCGCCGAAATTCTGCCCACCGCCGTCAGCGCGCGCGCTTCATCGCTGTCCTGAAGGGCCGCCGAAACCAGCAGCTCAACGGCTTTGTCCGCGGCATCTTTGCGCAGAGACTCGTCGGGATCGCGCTGCGCCAGCTCATCGAGCAGGCCTGGATCCGCAATCTTTTTAAGTGCCGTGCGCCGTACGCGCGCGTCGCTGTCCTGACGAACCACCTGTGCCAGCAAGCCGGCATCATCTTCCGCTGTGAACTCTTTTACGGCCTCGATGCGAACGGCGGGGTCGCTGTGCTTCCACTTGGGGCGAAACAGGTCCAAAAATCCCATCGGTTTTGCTCTCTGCTCAACTTTGTGCCGGGGCGGGATGCCGCAGCGCGGGTCGGTAAGGATGTGAGACTTGTGATTAGTTAGGGCGCTTCATCAGTGCGTAATAAGTCGTACCGGCGACGGCAAAGCCGATAAACCAGGCGTAGTCAAACATGGGTCGCAGAAGTGGCACCACCAGACCGCCCCAGGCCAGACCGCAGCCGAGCAGCGTGGCGATGACGGCGGCAGGGTTCCAGCCTCGACGGTAGCCGTAGGCGCCCAGCGGCAAGTACAGGTCCAGCAGCCGCAGCTGTCGCTTGCGAATCAGCCAGTAGTCCACCACCATCACCGCCGCCACCGAGCCCAGGCCGCCCGAGTACAGCACCAGCCAGTTGACGATGTAGGAGTGCGCGTCCTCGGTCAGCTTCCAGGGCATAAACAGGATGCCAAGGACGCCGGTGATTAGCGCGCCGCGACGGAAGTTGATGTGCTTGGGCCAGACGTTGGCAAAGTCGTTGGCGGGCGAGACGACGTTGGCGGCAATGTTGACGGCGAGCGTGGCAATCACCAGCGTCAGCGCGGCCAGACCGACCCACAGTGGCTCTTTGAGCTCGCCGATTAGGACCTCTGGCTTCCAGATGACGTGGCCAAAGATGACGGTGGTGGCCGAGGTAATGATCACCGCCATCGCCGAAAAGCCGAGCATCGTCGTTGGTAATGCGATGGCTTGGCCGATCATCTGCTCGCGCTGGCTGCGACCGTAGCGCGTAAAGTCGGGCATGTTCAGCGACAGCGTGGCCCAGAAGCCGACCATGCCGGTCAGCGCCAGCGGGAACTTGGCCCAAAACTGCGTCGGGGACAGCTTGCTCGGCTGGTCGATGATGGGGCCCAGGCCATGCGCGCGTGACACCGCCCACGCCAGCAGCACGCCCGCCATCACCAGCACAAACGGCGCGGCAAAGTTTTCCAGCTTCCGCACCAGGTCCATGCCGCGATAGATGACCAGGATGTTTAGGCCCCAAAACAGAAGGAAGCTCAGCCACTGCGACGGTAGATAGCCGCCGATGGCAGCGGCTCC
This sequence comes from Deltaproteobacteria bacterium, assembly GCA_017990795.1. GTDB lineage: Bacteria > Myxococcota_A > Polyangia > Palsa-1104 > JAEUJZ01 > JAGNNG01. Next base: position 5,166 of record JAGNNG010000073.1, on the reverse strand, counting down.
CAGCGCGGTGGGCCAGCCAGCGTAACAGGCGGTAAAGAACGTGTTTAGGACGGCGCCGCCGATCCAGGCGTTGATGCCAAACCAGCCGCAGGCGACCAGTGCCCGCATCAGCGCCGGCAGGTTGGCTCCGTAGCTGCCGTAGCTTGCGCGCAGCAGCACCGGGAACGGCACGCCGTAGCGGGTTCCGGGATGACTGTTGAGCAGGATGGGCAAAAGGACGATGCAGTTACCGGCCAGAATCGTAAACAGCGCCTGCCACCACGACATGCCGCTCTCGATGAGGCCCGAGGCCAGCATGTACGTGGGAATGCAGTGCGCCATCGAGATCCACAGCGCCGCAAAGTTGTACGTAGTCCAGTTCCGCTGCGCCATTGGCACCGGCGCAAGGTCTGGGTTGTATAGCGGGCTGTCTGCGATGGTGCGCAGGTCGGCTTCATCTAGCTCGATGCGGCCGTCGGGGTGGTGGATCTCGGCCATCAGCGGCTCCGTGTCACAAAGAGGGGCGGGCTAGACTGCGGCTTTGGCAACGGTATCAAGTGCGCCGTCGAGCTTGTGCAGCGCTTCGTCGATCTGCGACTCCTCGACCAGCATCGGCGGGGCGATGCGGAGCGTGTTGCCGTACAGACCTCCTTTGCCGATGAGCAGCTGGTCTTTGCGCAGCACCTCAATCAGCAGGTTGGCGCGCTTGGCGGCGGGCTCTTTGGACTTGCGGTCCTCGACAAGCTCGATGGCTTGCATGAGGCCCATGCCGCGGACGTCGCCGATCAGCGGGTGCTTGTCCTGCAGCGCTTCCAGGCCCGTGCGCAGCTTTTTGCCCAGACGGGTGGCGCGTGCCGGGATGTTCTCGCGCTGCATGACGTGCAGCGTCGCCAGCGCACCGACGGAGCTAATCGGATTGCCGCCGTAAGTGGCCAGCGTCAGGCCCTTAAACGACGCTGCAATTTCCTTGGTCGTCGTCGTCACGCCCATCGGCATTCCGGAGGCGACGCCTTTGGCGAACGTGATGATGTCGGGCTGCACGCCCCAGTGCTCGATGCCGCACCAGTAGTCGCCGGTTCGGCCCCAGCCGGTCTGCACTTCGTCGCAGATAAACAGGCCGCCAGCCTTCTTCACGGGCTCTAGGACCTTTTTGAAGTACTCCTTCGGCGGGGTGATAAAGCCGCCCACGCCCAGGATCGGCTCGGCGATAAACGCTGCCGGTGCGCCGGTGGTGGTGGTGGCGATGACTTCTTTCATGTCGTCGGCGCAGCGTAGCTCGCAGCTGGGGTAGGTCAGGCCGAAGGGACAGCGGTAGCAGTACGGCGCGGGCATCAGGCTGATGCCGGGCATCACCGGCGCAATGGGTCGCCAGCTGGCATGGCCCATCGCCGACACGGCGTACATGCCGCGGCCCGAGTAGCTGTGGCGCAGCGCGATGATCTCTTGGCGTCCGGTGTGGATCTTGGCGAGCAGGATCGCCATCTCATCCGCCTCGGTGCCGGAGTTGGTGAAGTAGGACTGGTTGAGGCTGCCGGGGGTGCGGTCGGCAATTTCCTTGGCCAGGCGCACAATCCACTCGTTCTGATACAGCGTCGAGGTGTGGCCCAGGATGCCAAGCTGCTCGCGCACGGCTTCGACCACTTCGGGATGACAGTGACCGAGGCTGACCGTGAGGATGCCGCCGAAAAAGTCCAGGTAGCGCTGCCCGTCGGCGTCCTCGATGTACATCCCGCTGGCTTTGCGCATCACCAGCGCCTCGGGATAGTAGTGGAACGTGGCGGGCATCAGGTATTCGCGGTGCTGCTGGCGAACGGTGGCGCTGTCCATGTTGGTCAGCACTTGCAGGTGCTTTTTACCGTCGCTGCCGATGCGCGTACTAGCCGAAGCTCCTGGGGTCGTCGATGGCTGGTTACTCATTACGGGCTCCTATGAGGCGGAGCCAGAGTTGTTGACCAGAGCTGTTGACCAGAGTCGTTGAGTCGGTCGGCTTTTTGAGCAGATTGGCACCGCATGTCGCGGACAGTAGCAAGGACGCCGCGAGCCAAGCAAGCGCAGCGAGAGCCCATTTCTAAGCAGCCGGACCGCGATGGTCCATTCCTGCCTGCAGGTGCGCGCTGTCGCCTGCGACCTCGCTGGTGTACCGCGCGGTTCCTTCGCTCAAACCTGCAGCCACTTCAGCTACTATCGGCAGCTATGAATCCTTCGGACCGCTTGCTTCAGTCTTCTGCGCAGCCTCCCGAGCTGCAGCTAGACCCCGCCAAAGTTCTGATCCTGTGCGTCGACGTCCAGGAACGCTTGGCACCCGCCATGCCCGCAGATGCGATGGCGCGGCTGACCAAAAATGCGACGGCGCTGCTGCGGGGCGCGCAGCTGTTAAGCGTGCCCGTGCTGGTCACAGAGCAGTACCGCAAAGGCCTGGGTGCGACGCTGCCCGAGCTGCGCGCGGTGCTGCCGGAAGGCTCACAGTGCTTGGAAAAGCTGGAGTTTTCAGCCTGGGCATGCGCGCCGATTGCACAGGCGCTGCTGACGCATCAGGCCGCGGGTCGCTCGCAGCTTGTGGTCTTTGGGATGGAGACACATATCTGCGTTTATCAGACGGTGCGCGACCTGTGCCACGTCGGCTTTGCGGTCCACGTCCCGCAAGATGCGGTGTGCTCACGCGATCCCGAAAATCGGCGGGTGGGGCTGGCGCTGGCCGAGCGCGCAGGTGCCGTCATTACCGCCACCGAGACGGTCTTGTTTGACCTGCTGCGTCGCGCCGGCACGCCAGAGTTTAAGGCCGTCTCAGCCCTCATTCGCTGAACCAAAGCCCCAAGCTCGGGCGCAAGCCTGATAAAGTGTGAGTATGAAGTCGACGCTGCCTCTGTACACCGTCAGTGGACTGAATCGCGGGCGCTGGTCTTCTCTTCGCTTGGCCGGGAGTGCGGGCGCGGTGCTAACACTGGCGACGGTGCTGCTGACGGGCTGTGAGGGCGAGGGCACGGGGCAGGTGGAGGGCTCGCTGTTCGTGCGTGGCTGCAAGCCTCTGGACCCGACGATGCGCAGCGAAGAGGCAGTACCCTCGCCGCTGCCCAGCTACCAGATGAACCCGTCCTTTTTCTCGGCTGAAATCGAGCAGTCCGTGCGCTGGGGGCGGCTTGTGGACCTGCGCGGCTATGACCGGATGCGGATTCGCCTGCAGAACTCCTCGCGACGGGTCGAGATTAGCGACGGTCTGGAGCTGCTAATTTACGATCTGGATCGGCTGCCGCAGCTTCAGGCCGCAGCGATGGCGCGTGGCGAGCGAGGAATGCCAATTGTGCCGCCGCCGGTGGATCAGGCCAGCGTGCCGCTGCCGGGTGACCCGCAGGACTCGGTGCGGGCGGCGCTGAACTTGTATACGACTTGCAAGTACCCGATCTCGGCGCCGCAGCTGCGTGGCTACGTCTACTTCTCGAAGCTTGGCAACAAGCTGGGCGACGAAATTGCCGGAGAGTTTGCAGTCACGGTCGAAGACCTACGCGCCCGCCGCGAGGAAGGCCAGACCGTGGCGCTTAGCCCCGATGTCGCAGGTCAGCTAAGCGGCTACTTCAGCTTTCCGCTTCGCACCGGTCCTGCCAGCATCGGTCCATAGCCTCCAAAAGTCTGCGATCACCGCGAAAACTGGCAGCGCCGTCGCGGGGGGCCGTCTGATGTGGGCGTTTCTGCGCATGCAAGGTGCGGGTCAGATGAGGCTTTCAGCGAGGGTGGTAGGCGCGGTACGTTAATGGCTAAGAGCCATCATGTCGCAACCTTCCGTAGCACCCCGACCCCCCGAGCCAACCAGCGCAGACCCTGCTGACTCCTCCGGACAACCCCGCGTCGCTGCTTCTGGCGTGCGCCGCTCGCTGCGTAAAGTGCCGATCACGCAGCATGCGACGCGCCTGTTTTTAGACTGGATAGGCATCGTGATGGTGTTTCTGCTGTGGTTTGGCATGTTGCTGCTGGCCATCCACATCATCATCATTCCTCGGACCTGCGCGCAGCACTGGCCGTCGTGGGTGCCGCTGCTTGGCAACCTGCGCTCGGTGCTGGGCGACGGCAGTGTGGTACGTGCGGCGTGCCTGGGGATTAGCAAGCCGCTCTCGGTGGGAGCGCCCTCGATGGCGGTCGCCATGGCCGAGATGCAGACGACCTACACGATTCCCAATGACTTCCTGGGCTTTGCGCTGGCGCTGGTGGCTTTGGCGTCGGCGCCGCTGCTGCTGTCGTTTGGTGCGGCCCTGATTGCGCAGCTGCAGCAGACGCCTCGCGCCCGACATCTGTTTCAGGTCGAGCAAGAGCAGCCCGGTGCGCCGTGGTCCAAGCGCGAGCGCGACTGGAAGCTGGATGTCTTTCACGCCATCAGCGGTACCTGGACCATCGAAGCCAAGCGGGCATTTTTGGCCCAGCAGCGGATGATGCAGCACGCCTGTATGTACGGCCTGGCAACCAGCGCCGTGTTTGGCTGGAGCCTGATCCTAAACAACAGCACCAGCATCAGCTGTCAGACTCGGATGATGGGCGTCGCGGCGGCGAGTGCGGCGATGACCTCGTTTTGCCTTAGCTTTGGTCGCATCGCGGTGCGAGCTTCGATGCGAGACACCAGCGCGCGTATGTTCGCGTTTGCCCTGCGAGGCATCGTCACTTCGGTGCTGGCTGCGATATTGCTGACGACGCTGTTGTGGCATCACCCGACGCCGGGGCCAGCGCAGCAGGCGGCTTCAGGCAGTGAGCAGAAGCTAGAAGATCCGATGGTGCTAAATCAGCAGCCGCTGAAGAGCCCGACGGGCTTTCTGATGCTGGGCATGGTCGTGGCACTGATTGGCGAGAGCATCTTGAGTCAGCTGACTGCGCGCGCGGCCAGCGTCGTCAATCTGACCCCGGGACCGGTGGCCTCAGATGGGCAGGCGAAGCTGACTTCGATTGATGGACTGAGTGAGCAAGACATTCTGCGCCTAGGCGAAGAGGGCATCGACTCGATTCATGCGCTGGCGATGTGCTCGACGGCATATCTGTACTTCAGTACGCCGTACACGCTGCAGCGCATCTGCGACTGGCAGAACCAGGCGCTGCTAATCACCTATGTGGGTCTGGCCAAGGCGCAGAACTGTCGCGAAAAGCTGATGGTGCGCGGGGCCATCGACCTGCAGCGCAAGGCCGACTTCTTGATCTCGGAGACCGTGGCGT
>JAGNNG010000072.1 GCA_017990795.1 Deltaproteobacteria bacterium | reverse complement strand
GAATTAGCGGAAGTGACAGGGTCAAAGCTGGTCTTTAATCAGCCCGATAATGGAATCTTTGCTTCTGATCACTTCGGTGTTTGTACCGAGATTAAAATTAAATTGTAATTTATCGTAGCGCAGAACCCAGACGCTCTAGCGCGTCGGATTCGTAGATGTGACGGCCTTTTTCAGCGGTCCGGGCCAGGTTGATCAAGGCCTTGGCGACGGTTAGGCCTGCGATGGGGCGATACTTTCGCGCGCCGCCCAGCATCAGCGGTGAAGTGGCCAGCATCAGCGCCTTGCCAATCGACTCCCCGATGCGACGCTCCGAGCGCTCACCGAGCAGCATGGACGGACGAGCGATGTGGACACTGGGCAAGGGCAGGGCGCTGATGTCGCGCTCAACCTCGCCTTTGACGCGGTTATAAAAGACCGACGACTCGGCGCTGGCCCCGATGGCAGTGACCAGCAGAAACTGGGAGCACCCAGCTTGGGCGGCGGCTTGGGCAGCGGCCAGCGGATACTCGTAGTCGACACGCCGAAATGCCTCGTTTGAGCCTGCTTTGCCGATGGTGGTGCCTAGGCAGCAGAACACCACGGACGGAGCCAGCTGCGTGACCAGCGCACCCAGACCCGCAAAGTCGATGGCATGCTGCACGAGCTTGGGATGCGAGTCAGTCAGCGGCTTGCGAACGACCGCATGCACCGTCGAATATTGCGAGTCTTGCAGCAAGAGCTGCAGGCAGTGCCCACCGACCAGTCCGGTCGCACCTAGTACCAGCGCTGTGTGTTCGCTCATCTTGCATTCCGTTCGTTAGTAAAAAAGAAGTGGGGCAGGCGGGGCCCAAGGCCTGGGACCGCTGAAGCGGCGACTGTACTGCGAGCGAGAGGGACTAGCCAAACGGGTTGCGAAGACCTTTGGGCAGCGTCGGTGCATCTTCCTTGGGAGGCGGCGTGGTCGCTGGCTTGCTCTCGCCTGAGTCGGGCTTACCAGCTGCGCCCGCGTCGTCGGCCTTGTGCTTGCGCTTCTTGGGCTTGTCGCCAACTGCGCCTGGCTCGCCAAACGGCGACTTTAGCTCAGAGCTAACTGGATGGGGCTTGGGTGTGTGGGTTGCTACCGTCGCCGTCGCTGCGGGAGGCTCACCGCCCAGGCACTTGCCAATCAGGCGCTGGCCTTGCAATAGAGCTTGGTCGGCGCTGCTGTCGGCGACCCAGTGCAGCCGGTCGACCTGCGCGCGAATCTCGCTGCAGTTGCCTTGGTTTAGCGCGGCCTCGGCGAGATTGAGTCGCCTGCGCACAAACTGATTGCGCACGTTGGGAAACGGCTCCCAGGCCTGGGCCCGGTAGGATGAGCCAGCGGGGAGCTCTCGGAACAAGGCGGCTGCGGTCTCGGCAGCGTCGCGATCCACCGCGCGCAAGAAGGCTCCATAGACGGCGCTAGAGCGCATCATCTCCGACGCCTGATCTTGGATGGCCTTGGCTGCCAGGTGCTGAGGCTGCGAGCGCAAGAGCTGCTCCGCGTAGCCCAGAGCGGTGGTGAAGTTGCGCTGGGCGAGCTCGTTTTGGGCGCGCTGAAGGATGGCGTTTTCATCTAGTGCGCTGACCCCCAGCGGGGTGGCGTTGCGACGCTGCGCTGCAATCAGAGCCGCCGAGCGAGCCGCCGTCAGCCACTGCAGTGTCAAGATCGTGATCCCCACCACCAAGCCGCCTACTGCTGCCCAGACCACCGGCTGCAGAAACTCGGCGCGGGAGGCCGGAGCGCGCCGCAGCGAATGCCCAGAGTCGGTGGCGATGAGCTGCTCGGGATCGCGCGGACCCTTGCGTCGCGGTGGCTGGGGCAGTCCCGAGGGCCGCGGCTTATCCGCTGGAATCATCGGCATCGGCTGCGTCGGAATCGCCGAGTGCTGGCTGGCTTGAGCCGCGCCACGCGGTCCTTGCGGCGGCGGTGGGAGTGGGGCCGGTAGCCTGCTGGTACCGCTGGAATCTGCTGGCTGTGCTGCCTTGTCGCCAAGCTCTAAAGACGGTGGTGGCTTTAGCACCGGCATGGCGCGAACGGGCTTGGCCGTGCGCATGTCTGGGAACGGTGGCGGCGCTTTCGGTGGCTGCGCCGTCGGTGCTGGCGTTGCGCGCGACCCGACCGGCAGCAAGCTAGAAGCAATGCTCACCGGGATTTCAATCAGGGAAGACTGCAGCGCGCGCCAGATGGCTCCCGCGGAGGCAAAGCGGTCTGCGGGCTCAAAAGTCGAGGCCATCTCAAGCACCGCATCCAGGTGCTCATACGCCGGGAGTAGCGTGCCCAGCTTCGGCGGCGCCATCACCGAGCTTTTGAAGGTGGCCAGGCTGGTGGCCGAGAACATGCGCTGTCCGGTCAGGCACTCAAAGACCAAAGCGCCCAGGGCGAACACGTCGCCACGCGCACTTGAGAGCTCTGCTTTGTCGGCAAAGGTCTCCGGCGCGGCATAGCCCATGGCGCCGCCCCACTGCACTTTAGGGGTCGCGCGCAGATGACAAACACCAAAGTCGGTAAGAGCGACACCACCGGCAGCCAGGCAGATGATGTTGCTCGGTGTGATGGCTCCGTGGTGCAGTCCGACTTCGTGGGCCGCTTGTAGCGCAGCGCAGAGAGGCTCAAGTAGGGCCAGCGTTGCAGTGAGCGACAGGGGGCCTCGGGACAGTCTTGCCAGAAGGGATTCTCCGACAAGCAGCGGCATGGCCAGGTAGAGCGCGCCGCTGCTCTCAAATCCCGCCTGAAACGCCCCCACAATGTTGGCGTTGTTCAGTTTGGCCGCCGCCAACGAGTCGCGCTGGACCTTCTGCAGTACATCTCGATCGTAAAACTGGGCGTGCAGTCGCTTGACTGCGCAGGGCTGGTCCGTCTCTCGGTCGGTGGCAGAGTAGACGACCCCCGAGGGACCTCTGCCCAAGACCTTGGTGAGTTGGAAGCGTCGATCTACAAGGCCCAGTCCGTTGTCCGCAGGCATGGTTGACACCTTGTGATCATACCAAATGTGGTCGGCTTCGGCTGAGCTGTGGTGCGGCCCTATCGCTGACGGACTCAGTTTGGCGGAGCGCTCGCGAATAACTCCATGACTGTAGCGCCGCGCTGCTGCCGCCTGTGTTAGCATCGAAAAATGCTTGTCTTGGATACGGTGCGCCGTCGCCTGTTTGTACAAACAAAGCAAAGCGATTCTCGGAGCCTACCTGTGGCCAAACCAGTTCCTTTTCAGTTCGTTAAGCCGTCTCGCGCTTGGAATGCGTCGCGCGTGTCGACTGCTGTTAGCGCGGACGGTCGGCCTGTCGCGCGGACGATGGGGCGGAGTCGCTGGACGCTGCTTGGGGGCGTGGGGCTGGGACTCGCTCTGGGCTCGCTGGCCGGTTGTGTGGTTCAGGACCCGCTGTACTGCAGCGATAGCAACCAGTGCCCCACCGTCGAGACGGCGACCGGCTCGGTCAAGCAGTCCTGTCATCCTCTGCGTCACATCTGCGTCGGTGGGACTGGAGACGGCGGCACCGATGCCTGCTTTGAGGACAAGAACTGCTCGGGGGACCCAGCGCACTCCAAGTGTGAGCTGATGACGGGTGCTTGTGTGGCGTGCGACCCGGCGGACAACGCGACCAGCAACTCGTGCGCCAATGTGACCGACGCGAAGATCTGCGCCACCGTCGGCGGTGTGAACAAGTGCGTGGGCTGTCTGACCAACCTGGACTGTCCCTTCGCCAAGCCGATTTGCGACAACAATCAATGTCGCCCCTGCGGCGCGCACAAGGACTGCGAAGGCGAGGTCAAGTGCGGCAATGACTTGACCGTCTGCACCGACTCGCTTGTCTGTGTGCGCGACGGAGACCTAGACGGCGTGCCCGCTGGCAGCTGCGCGCAAAACGGCAGCGGGGAAAAAGGGCGCGTTCTTTATGTAAACAAGCAGGCGGCCAACTGCAGCGATACCGACCCGGCATTTGGCACTACCTTCGACAAGCCGCTGTGTGAAGCCAGCCGCGCTTGGGACTTGGCGCGTGCGCAGGTAAATCGTCGCTATGTCCGAATGGTTGGGACCAGCCCCTATTACCCAATCGGTCAGCCGCTAACAGAGTTGAGTCTCTCTTTTATCGGTGCGCCAACTAAGAATTATATGACGCCAGCAATAATCGAAGGTCGCGGCGTCTTGTTTAATGTTTCTGGTACGGCCAACATCACGATAGACCAGCTGCAGCTAAGTCAGCAGAATCAAAATAATATGCTGGTCTCTTGTACCGGGACGATGACAAAAAGCCCGACTGTGCGCGTATGGCAGAGTCAGCTGATGGGCAATACGCCAATCTCATTCAGTGGTACGCAGGTTGCGGCAGTTGATGTATATAACTGCAATTTGCATTTGAGTGGGAACATGATTGGGGCGAATAGCCAAGCAAAGCTCACTGATGCTCTGGCGACAGCGCATACCATGGGTATCAATATCGTCGATACCATGGGCGGCGGGCAGACTTCGTATCTGATTGAGAACAACGTAATCGCTGGCAATGTTGGCACAGCAATTAGTCTGCTCGGGGCGAGCAACGGTACGCCGAAGATTTCGTTGCGCTTTAATACGATTATCGGCAATGGCCGTAATAGCGTGAAATATGACGGCGGCGTGCGCTGCCCGTTTGGCGGGATGCTGCAGGAGTTTAGTAGCTCAATCGTGGTCGGGAATACGCCAGACGGCAATGGTACGCAGATGCGCGATGGTGATAGCTGCTCGCCGAAAAATGTTGTTCTGGGCACCAGCGATACCAATCGCACCAAGGCCTGGGCAATTCCACTGCTGCCGATGCTCGACGATTTATTTCGCTTGCCGGACAACGCCGCGAATCGCGCTTGCTGCATCGACAAAGTATCGCCCGCAAGTGGGGAGACGCTACCCGCGACCGATATCGATGGTCGGGCGCGGCCTCAGCCGACAAACGGCAAGTGGGATATCGGCGCTTCCGAGCTAAAGCAGTAGTCGTTTTACTGTCGTAAAACTCTGCCGAGTCCTCGGCAAGATCCATCAAGTAAATCAGTCGCGTACAGGTTCGTGGCAGTGCGCTGTCGCCTTGGCGCCTGCTGCGCATAGATAGATTCGATCATTTGCTGACGCGGTGCGTTGGTGCGCACGACTGCAGGGATTTACGTCGATATCGCAGTGCGTCATTTGACAATTGGTACGGGCAAAAATGCCAACATATCCGACGGCAAATAGTCACTGAATGTGGGTTTGAACTAATAAATCGTTGCTGTTGATTCTGCTTTATCGTGTGGCCTATATTCTCGGCCTAAACAGTCCAAATCGCGGCTGATTCTGCGTTGAGGTTGCAGCGCTAGCCGGGATTGGCACACGACGAAGAAACAAGGAGATCAGCATGCGACGTAGACTCACTTTCGCGCTCTTGTTCTCGGCCACGGCGCTGTATGGCGCTTGTGACAACGCCCAGATGGTTCCGGCTCCTGCCCTGCCGCTGTCTGAAGATGGCTTGACGGGCAAGCAGGAGTCGCCAGCCAAAGCAGCGCTGGCGCTGGATGCCGCTTTTGAGGCGCAGGCCCAGGCGTTTGGGGTGCCTTCGGCGCTGCTCAAGGCGATTGGCTACTCGGCAACGCGCTGGTACATGGTGCCGGGCACGACGTCGGAGTTTGACAGCGAAGCGCCAGCGTTTGGCGTCATGGCACTGCGTGGCGAGCGCCTAGAGCGAGGCGCGCAGCTAGCCAAGCGGACCGTCGCAGAAGTGCAGCAATCTCCAGAGGCGAACATTGCGGCGGCGGCAGCGCTGCTTCGGGCAGAGGCAGATGCGCAGGGCTTAGATGAAGCGGCGCGGGCCGACCTGGCTGCGTGGGTACCTGTAGTGGCCAGCTACAGCGGCCTGATTTCCGAGGAAGCGCGGCTCCTGTACGTTCATACCGAGGTCTATAAGACCCTAGCCAGTGGTGTCGCAGCTGAGGAGCAAGTAGCCAAGGGCGTACGGCTTTCGGCGCAGCCAGCAGCGGAGCCCTTTGCGGTCAGCTCGGCCAGCAGCATGCTGAAGGCGCCGCTGCCGTCGGCCAACTTGGTGGGTTACTCAGGCGCCAAGTGGCTGCCTGCACCGTCGTCCAACTACACCGATGGACGCAGCAAGGCCATCACCCTGCTGGTCCTGCACACCTGCTCGGGTCAGTACTCTGGCTGTCTCAGCTGGCTGCGCACGCCGTATCCGACCAACCCCAACAAGACCAGCGCGCACTACGTCGTCAACGAGAGCGGCTCTGAAGTGGCGCAGATCGTCGACGAAGCCGACACCGCTCACCATGTTGGTGCGCAGTGGATGGGCGCCTCCACCAACGCTCCGTCGGTCGGCATCGAGCATGGCGGCTTTTCGTATCAAGGCACCAACAAGTGGACCGAGGGCCAAATCGCAGCCTCGGCGAAGCTGTCGTGCGACATCGTGAAGCGCAATCGCATCATCCGCGACCGCAACCACATCATCGGCCACTACCAGCCCGATCCAGTCCGTCGCGCCGATGACCCCGGCACCGGCTTTCCGTGGGCTGACTATATGAACCGTCTCAACACCTGCGTGGGTGGTGGCACGGGCAGCAGCGCGGTCATCGTCGACAGCAACCAGGCCAACAACGGCAGCAATGGCAAGGTCGATCTCGGATCGAGCGCTTGGGTTTCTTCCACCAACGTGTCCGGGTTTTACGGCAGCGGCTACTACGCAGCCCCAACCGCCTCGGTCGCCGACGCGATGACCTTTGAATTTAACTTGCCAGCAGCCGGCACCAAGGAACTGTTCGCTTGGTGGACCGCGGGCTCGGACCGCTCGCCGACGACGCCGTTTGTCGTTTTTAATGCGGCAGGCACCTCGCTGGGCACCGTGAACAAGGATCAGCGAGTCGATGGTGGCAAGTGGGTCTCGCTGGGTCGGTTTGCATTTACTGCGGGCTGGAACTCGGTGGCTATCTCGCGCTGGACGACGGCAGGAGCGCATGTCATTGCTGACGCCATCAAGGTGGAGTAGTTCCACTGCTGTAAGCGTGGCGCTTAGCGTCCTTGCGGGGGCTTCGGCCTGCCGCAAGGGCGCTACGCCTGCACCACCGACGCAGACTGCTGCTGCGGTGGTGCAGGCTGGGCCACCCCCGTCGTCGCCCCCGGCTCTTGCTGGGGCTGCGACGACAACCATTCCGCTGGCTGAGCGGGCAGCCATTGCTGCGCGGCTGACCTATATCTCCGAGCGCGACGGCCATCGCGAGGTCTACTTACAGCGACCAGATGGCACGGCAGAGCGTCGCCTGACCTACGGCAAAGTCTCTAGTTACAACGGGCCCGTAAGTCCGAGCGGTCAGGACCTGCTAATCACCTCCGCCGAGAGCGAGGAGGAGGGTGGCAAGCAGTGGTTTTCGCTGCTGAGGCTACCGCAAGACGCCGCTGCGACCACACCAGAGCCACCGCGTCCCCTGGGTGCCAAGCGGGGCATGCTACGCAGTCCATCGTGGTCGCCGGACGGTGAGCTGATCTATTTTGAGTCGAACTCTGCAGGCTTTTGTGACCTGTTTTCGATTCGACGTAGCGACGGAAAACTGACCCAGCTAACGGACAATCCCGAGGGCAATTTCTCGCCGGTGTTGTCGCCGCGCGGGGACCGATTGGCTTTTATCTCGAGTCGCGACCGCGTGGCGGAGCTGTACTTGAT
>JAGNNG010000071.1 GCA_017990795.1 Deltaproteobacteria bacterium | reverse complement strand
AGTCCGCCGCCGTCGCGCTGGAGCTTAAGACCTCCAAGCACCTAGAGATCGTCGGCAGCGCCAAGCAGAGCCTCACCATCGGCGAGCTGCGTGAGACCTCCGCCGTCTATACCCTGCGCGCCACCCAGCTCCTCGGCTCGGGCAGTATGACCTTTGTCGCCTCTCACGGCGGTAAGAGTGGCAAGTACACCGTCGACCTATCGGTGCGACCGGCCACGCCGCACCTGACCACCACCGCCATCGGTCAGCTCGCCGCAGGTGGAGGCAAGCAGGTGGTGCCGGTGCCGCGCTCGATGTACTCCGAGTACCGCGTGCTGTCGGCAGGTGTCTCGCCGCTGCCGCTGATCCTGACCCAAGGCCTGATGCAGTACCTAGAGAAGTACCCGCACGGCTGCACCGAGCAGCAGATCAGCCAGGCCTTCCCGGCCGTGGTCCTCAAGACCCGCCTCGGCTTTGGTCAGAGCCCCGAGGCCGCCGACAAGATGTTTGCCGCCGTGGTGCAGACCCTGCGCGCCCGTCAAAACGACGAAGGCGGCTTTGGTCTGTGGCAAAACCCAAACCCCGTGAGCGACTACGCCAGCGTCTACGCCATGCACTTCCTGGTCGAGTCCAAAGAGCGCGGCTTCCCGATCCCGCCCGAGCTGTGGAAAAAGGGCCTGGAATACCTCGGTCAGCTCGCCGGTCGCGAGACCGACACCCTGGCTGGCGAGCGCCTGCGCTCCTACGCCGTCTACATCCTGACGCGCAGCGGCATCGTCACCAGCCAGTACGTCAGCAGCGTCCAAAAGACCCTGGAGAACAGCTACAAGGACTGGAAAAAGGACGTCGCAGGCGTCTACCTGGCCGCGACCTTGAAGCTGCTCAAGCAGGACCGCGCTGCTGCCAAGCTGGTGGCGGACGTCAACGTCGGTCAGCAGAAAGACTACGACTACCTAAACTTCTACGACCCGCTGACCCGCGATGCCCAGGTCCTGTACCTGCTGGCCCGCCACTTCCCCGAGCGCCTCAAGCTCGTAGCCACCGGAGCGATTCAGTCCATGATCGCGCCCGTGGTCGAGAATCGCTTTAACACCCTGTCGGCTTCCTACGCCATCTTGGCCCTGGACGCCTACGCGCAGGCTGCGGAAGGTCTGGTCGATGTCGCAAGCCTGGGCATCTCTGAGATCCTCGGCGATGACAAGGTGCGCCCGCTGACCCTGCCCCAGAGCCTGCTGCCGACGGTCCGCTTTACGCCTGACGCCAAGAAGCTGCTGGTCTCTAGCAGCAGCCCGCTGCCGACGTTCTACCAGGTCACCCAGGCTGGCTTTGACCTGTCTGTGCCCTCGCAGCCCGTGGCCAAGCGCCTGGAAGTCCTGCGCGAGTTTATGCAGGACGGCAAGCCCGTCACCCAGGTCAAGGTCGGCGACGAGATCGAGGTCCACATCAAGCTGCGCGCCCTCGACAAGACCACGCTGTCGCAGCTGGCGCTGGTGGATCTGCTGCCCGGCGGCTTTGAGGTCGTCATCCAATCGACGGGCTCGGCGGCCAGCAGTACAGATGGTGATGGCGACGACGACGAGAACAAGGAAGACAAAGAAGGCGCTTCGGACAGTGGCGAAGGTGGCGAAGGCGGCGAAGGCGGCGGCGATGGGGACGGCGAAGGCGGCAGCAGCAGCAAGAGCGAGACTGCGGCCCCCACAGCCCTACCGATTACCCTGTCCAGCTCGACCTGGACCCCCGACTACGGCGACGTGCGCGAGGACCGCGTAGTCCTGTACGGCACCATCAACGACTCGGTCAAAGAGTACGTCTACTCGATGAAGGCCACCAACGTCGGCACCTTCACCGTACCGCCGCTACAGGGCGAAGGCATGTACGACCGCACCATCATCGCCCGCTCCACCGGCAGCAAACTAACCGTCACCAAGTAAGAAACGGCCTGCTCGGCCCGATGGCCGCGTTGCTCCTGCGCTACGGTGCTCAGCGTACTTTAAGTACGCCTCCGCTCCGTTCCTCGTCGCGCCTTGCCCTCGGGCCGATCAGACCGTTTCCAGAAGTCCCCCCAAATAGAAAGAGCCGTCCGACTTCATCAGGTCGGACGGCTCTTCGTATTCCTACAGTCCAGTAGCCGACTTCTAAGTTGTCAGCCGTAAGCGTAGCGAGGAACCCAGGCTGGCTTGACGGGCGAGCGGAGCGGCCTCTCTGGCCGTGAGCACGTCCGGCGAGTCAGCATGGGTCCGCAGTAGCTTACGACTGACAACTACATTTTGCGGGGGTCGGTGCCTGGCTCGGCGTAGACGGACTTCCAGATGGTGGCTTCTTCGGCGGGGGGCGACTGCTCGGCAAAGCGCACGGACTCTTGTACCTGCGCCTTAATCGCTGCTTCTAGCGACACGATCTCGTCTTCGCCCAGCACCGCCACCAGTCGCTCACGCGCAATCAAGACCGCATCGCGGCGCTTCCACTGCTCGATCTCGTCCTTGCTGCGATACGTCCCCGGGTCCGAGATCGAGTGCCCCCGGAACCGGTACGTCTCGACCTCGATCAGCGTCGGCATAAACTCGTTGCGCGCGCGATCCACGGCCCGCCCGATGCGCTCGCGCACTTCCAGCACGTCGTCGCCCCGGAAGCGGTCCCGCGCGATGTCAAAGCCGCCAGCGCGCTCCGTCAAGTCCGGCACCGCCAGCGTGCGATAAAGCGGCGTGCCCATCGAGTACTGGTTGTTCTCGCAGATAAACACGATCGGCAGCTTCCACAGACCGGCCAGGCTCAGCCCCTCAAAGAACGCGCCTTGGTTGGCCGAGCCGTCGCCAAAGAAGCACAGCGTGACCTCGGGCAGGTTCCGGTACTTGCTGGCGTACGCGACCCCCGCGGCCAGCGGCACGTGACCGCCGACGATGCCGTAGCCGCCCAGAAAGCGGTGCGCCGCATCAAACATGTGCATCGACCCGCCCATGCCCGCGCTAATCCCCGTCGCCTTGCCCATCAGCTCCGCCAGCACGCCCTTGGTGATGTCCAGGTTGGCGCCCGCTTTGGCGATGGCATGGCCATGCTCGCGGTAGGTACCGATCACGTAGTCCTCTTTGCGCAGCGCTGAGATGGCGCCGACGCAGACCGACTCTTGACCGATGCCCAGGTGCAAAAAGCCACCCATCTTACCGGCGGCGTAGGCCTTGGCGGCGGCCTCCTCGACGCGGCGGATGACCAGCATCTGCCGATACAGCTCTTTTAGAACCGGAACCTCTGCAGGGGCCAGCGGCTTGGCGAGCAGTTTGGGGTCCAGACCCGAGACAACCTCTGCCGAGGCGGCAGGAACAGGCGAAGCAGCACTAGGTTGGTTATTCATGGGGCGCACTATATCCGAAGGTGAGGGCCGAGGTTAACAGCCAAGAATTTCGCAGCAGGAATCGAGGGGATTTGATGCCTCAGCGCACCGGCAGCGCGCCAGTCGCCAAGTCCAGACCACAGCCGAAGGGCGGCCTTACTTCTTACAGCACAGCACGCCGTAGTCGGTCCGGGTGCTTTGGCTGGCGTCGGGTGAGTAGCCACCAATGTTGAAGCAGTTCAGCTGGTTGTCATTGCAGTCCCACGCCTTGGTAAAGTTGCTGCAGGCCGAGGTCAGCGTGACCACAGAGCTCGTACTGGGACCGCAGCCCCCGAACATCGCGGTCTCATTTTTGCCCGGCGAGCCACAGCCGGTGCCCGGAGGCGTACTCCGATCACGCTTGGTTAGTACTTTGCTGACAAAAAAGCCCTTGGGCTCTTGGTTGCACTTGGTCAAGTCAATGGTGTCAGCATTGGTGCAGATCTGATAGCCACTAGCGCATAAAGACGAAGCACTCGGTCGATTATAACCGCCAAAAACACCGGTACAGGCATAAGCCTGCTTACTACTACCTTTAGACACATCGCTGCCGCCGCCCGCAGAGCAGCCCGTCGTCGTGCCACCAGGGGACGCCATATCAACCCCACCCGTGCCACCGTCTGGTCCTGGATCTGTCGGTTGAGGTGACTCTGCTGCCACGCAGTCGCCCTCTAGACAGGTCTGGCCCGCTGGGCACTGGGTATTGTTGATATCATCGCACTTAAACACCACCCCGGTTAAGTCGGGATTAAAGCAGCCAGAAACCAACAGCGCAGCAGCCGCAAAGATGCCCGCAGAATAGACTTTAGTTATTTTCATATGGATTTACTTCCTTACTAAAATTGACCACTAAGCCCAAACCCTAGACCGCCCTTAAACGACACAGCGGTAGGAGCCACCGCTGGCTTGTTCTTAATTCGCTTATAAAGCCAATAGCCAGTCCACGCCGCGCCACCCGCCAGCACCAGCGAGCCCAGGACGTCAAAGGCGATGGCGGCGCTCTCCAGCGACTTGCCGCGGTCGAAGGTCGCCGCGACCTCGCTATAAGGCTTGCCGTTCGAGTTCATCAGCGTCCGCGCATCCCCCAGCGCCCCCGCGCCGCAGCCGATGCCGATGATCAGCAGCCCCGCGCCCGCGCCCAGAAGCGCCAGCGCCGGCACCGGAGGCATCTTGCTCTCCGGCGGCACCAGCACATCATTTATGGCCGCGCCCACCGTCGAGGTCTTTGGCGCATCCGGATGCTGACGCAGCTTCTCGACCCGCACCCGCACCTCAGCCGCGTCGGCTGGGTTGCTCTCTAGGTACTGCTCGAAGTAGCGAATCGAGTCGCCAATCTGGCCCTGCTTCTCTGCCGTCTTGCCCAGGTTAAACAGCAGCGCCGGGAACTTCGACAGGTTGTAGGCCGCGTCAAACTCTGCGCGGGCAGCACCGTAGTTGCCCTTGTTGAAAAAGTCCGCGCCGCTATCAAAGTGCCGCGCCGCCGCATCGACTTCTTCCGGCGTCGGCTTGCCCTTCTCTGCCGGAGTCGCCGCCGCCCCCGAGCCTTGTGCGTACGCCCGGCTCGCGCCCGGCAGCACCACCCCGCCCGTCATCGCCAGCACCAGCGTCAGCGCACTGCCCTGCATCAGCGACCGCCGCCGCCGCCCAAGCCGAGCCGATGGCACCGCCGCTTTCGCTTTAGCATTTACGTCCAAGGCCGCTATCTGGCAATCCCCACCAGAGCCGGCCACCCATAGCCCGGTCACACGTAACGTAGATATCAAGGTCACATGGCGACTATATCACAGCCACGCGCAGGCTTGGCGAGCGGCATTTACAGCCCCGCCCAAGCCCCCCGCACGCCACACCGTGACCCCGCACTACTTATTGACGAGCCAGAGCGCGCAGCCGATAACTACAAGCACCGCCATGCTAATCCAGTTCGCCGTCGAGAACTTCCTGTCGTTTCAAGGCAAGACCGTCCTAAACCTAACCGCCACCGCAGACCCAATGCACCCCAGCCACCTGCGTCCAGTAAACAAAGCAGGAAACCTACAGGCCGTGCGCTGTGCCGCTGTGTATGGAGCCAATGCGTCGGGCAAGTCGAACCTGGTAAAGGCCCTGGCGTTCGCTGAGCAGCTAGTCACAAAAGGCACCCGCCCCGGTGCCAGCATTGGCGTCACCCCCTTCCGCCTACAGCAGCCTGTACAGCCCGACGCTCGCTTCGAGTTTGAGATCTGGGCCGAGCAGACCCGCTACTCCTACGGTTTTGTCGTCAGCAGCACAGAAGTCCGCCAAGAGTGGCTGTATCGCACCCAAGAAGCAGACGAGGAGCTGTGCTTTGAGCGCGAAGCCGCCCCCGGCAAGACGGTCCACATCAAGCTGGGCGAAGTCTTTGGCCCCGAAGCCGCCCGCGTACGATTTGTGGCCGATGGAACCCGCCCCGAGCAGCTGTTCCTGACCGAGGCCGAAGAGCGCAATGTGGCCGCATTAAGCCCGCTGTCCAACTGGTTCCGTCACAAACTAATCATCATCACGCCCGAGAGCATCTATCGGGGATTTCCCGCTCTACTAGAAGCAGCGCCCCACCTCCGCTCTTTTGCTAGTAAGTACCTTGCTGAAGCAGGGACCGGCATCACGGCATTAATCACCCGCAGAACAAGCGCCGACTATCTGCCGAAGTCGAAAACCAAGCAGTTGCAAGAATCGCTGAAGATTGACCCCAGCGCTGTCGTAGTAGCGCCGAATAGAGCGGGTTTCGTCAGTATCGTGCCCGGCCAGCAGGAACACGCTTCGGACGAAATCCGGGTGCTTACTCAGCGCACCCTGACCAGCGGTCAGACTATAGAGTTCGAGTTGGAGGAAGAATCAGATGGCACCCGCCGCCTGCTCGACTTGGTGCCCGTGCTGTTTGCCTTTCTAGGTACCGACCCAACGAAGGATGGTGGTGTCCTCCTGCTCGATGAGCTAGAGCGCAGCCTACATCCCTTGCTAGCCCGGAAATTTCTGCAGGATGCCCTGGCCAGCACCACAAACTCGCAGCTCCTCTTCACCACCCATGACACCAACCTCCTAGACCTGGATCTGCTGCGGGCTGATGAGATTTGGTTTGCCGAGAAGGGCCCCGACCACGCCTCGAAGCTGTACTCCCTGGCCGAGTTTAAGGAGGAGCAGCTACAGCACCTGGGCAGCCACCTAGAAAAGGGCTACCTAAATGGCCGCTTCGGCGCCATTCCCTTCCTGGGCCAGCCCCGGCAGCTCGGGCTTGAGCGGAAGGAGTAGCGGCCCATGATCACCCGCACCAAGCTCCTGCCCCGCACCGAGCACGTACGTGACTGCTGGATATGCGTCATCGTCACTGAAGGCTTCACGGAGGGACAGTACTTTGCGCGCCTCCAAGAGAAGGGCGTCATCCCCCGCTCGCGGGTCAAGGTCGTCCCTGTCGCCCCCAATCCCAACAAGCACGACTCCGCACCAAGCAACGTCTGCAGCCGCGCCGACGCTTACCTGCAGCAGCACGAGTTTGACCGCAACCTCGACCAGCTCTGGCTGGTATTCGACGTCGAAGCCGAACGGAAAACCAAGCAGCTCTCGGACGCCGTGACCCACGCCAAGATCCAGCGCTACAGCTGGGCTGTCAGCCACCCGAGCTTTGAGCTTTGGCTTCTCCTTCACCACACCGAAGATCTGAGCGGAATAGTAACCCCCGACGACTGCGAGCGCCGCCTACGCTCCAAACTCGGCAGCTACAACAAGACCAACCTCGACATCTCCCGATTCCCCCCCGACACCATCCGCGCCGCAATCATCCGCGCCCGCAAAATCACCCCCGACCTCCGAGCCTGGCCTCCCACGCCCGGCACCCAAGTCTACGCCCTACTAGAAACCCTGCTCCCCACCAGCGCCAGCTAACCCCCACTCCCGCCAGTACTAAGCAAAGCGCGAATCCCAACCAAGTCCCCCCACTCCCGACCCCGCAATACGCATTGACGAGCCGCAACGCCCAACCGATAACTACAAACACCGCCATGCTCATCCAGCTCGCTGGCTGCCCAAATGGCCGGGTGCCATCCCGCTTCCGCGACCAGCCAGATATCACGCGACCAAAAGCGACCGAGGAGGGTTGCATGCTAAAGACCCTCCTTCTGCTGCTTCTCCTTGTGATATCTGGTTGCACAGCACACCCCGTACAGTCGCCTCAGCTATCGTCCCAGTTGTCGTCGGGATGCGACTCAATCTACGAGAGCTGCGTTAGCACTTGCAGATCTCTGCCACCACCCGTGCCTGCCGCTTGCTGGATTGGCTGTATGACACTTTACGCCGCCTGCATCGCAGAAGGAGGCTAGCTCCCATGGAACCCATTGCCCATCGCACGCTGACGTATACCGACGACGCCGGGCAGGCTCACCTGATCCAAGTCGACATTGCTAAGCCCGAGGAGGACCAAGGTTTTTGGAAGTGCGGCTATCGCATCTCGGGCGCGTACGAACAC
>JAGNNG010000070.1 GCA_017990795.1 Deltaproteobacteria bacterium | reverse complement strand
GCGTGGACGCGCAGCTTCAGCGAGCGCTTGACCGAGACAAAGATGCTGGGGAAGGACAGGCAGCCCTCCTCTTTGACATCGGTGTCCGCCGACAGGTCTTCCAAAACTGGGTTAATAAACACCAGCGGTGGGTCGGTGGCAGCGCGGCCAGCAGCGACGGGCTCGATGATGAAGATGCGCTCTAGCGCGCCCACTTGGATGGCAGCTAGACCGGCACCGTTGACGTCGCACATCGTCTCCATCATGTCGGCGACCAGGGTGCGCACATGGGCGTCGATGGTCGTGACCTCGCGGGTCGGTTGACGGAGGATGGGCTGCGGGAATCGAACAATCTTTCGTATCGCCATAAGAGCCTCGGACGCTAACGTGCAGCGCGGGGTTTTTCAAGCGACCTGACGCGCCCCTTTGGCGCCAAAGCCGCTGCTGCAAAAAATTCTACCTTAGGCTTTAGGCGCGGGCGGCATCGGATGGAAGGGCAAGACCTGCTGTCACCCAGTGCTCATCGAGCGCTCACCGGCTGCCCGGACTGCCAGGGATGCGACAACGCCGTGGTCAGGTCGGGCAGCTTCGTGTTAAGGACTTTCGGATCAAAACTGCCGTGTCAAAACCGCCTGTACTGAAACTTATTCGCTACGCAGACACCACCATCCCGACTGAGCACGGGGCTCTGCGCACCATCGTTTACCGTCAAGCGCCGCCGCCGGGCTCGCAGTCGCCGCTGCTGGTGCCGATGCAGGACGAGCACCTGGCTATCATCGCTGGCGAGGTCACCGGGCAGTCTGGGGTGCTGTGCCGTGTACACTCAGAGTGCTGGACGGGCGAGACGCTTGGGTCGCTCAAGTGTGACTGTCGGGCGCAGCTGGACGCGGCGCTGGCAGCGATTGTGGCAGCGGGCACCGGCGTGGTGGTTTATCTGCGGCAAGAGGGTCGCGGCATCGGTCTTGGCAACAAGATCCGCGCTTACGAGCTACAGAGCCATGGCCGCGATACCGTGGAAGCCAACACCGA
Source organism: Deltaproteobacteria bacterium (assembly GCA_017990795.1). Classification (GTDB taxonomy): domain Bacteria; phylum Myxococcota_A; class Polyangia; order Palsa-1104; family JAEUJZ01; genus JAGNNG01. Next base: position 6,866 of record JAGNNG010000070.1, on the reverse strand, counting down.
CCTGGGGTTTGAGCCCGACCTGCGCAGCTACGACCTGGCCGCCGCAATCCTGCACGACCTGGGCGTTCAGTCGGTGGTGCTGCTGACCAACAACCCCGACAAGCTGCGCGAGCTGCAAGCGGCAGGAGTGCCGGTCACCGAGCGGGTGCCGCACTGGGTCTCTGATCAAAAACACAACCGGGACTATCTGGAAGTAAAGCGCCAGAAGCTCGGTCACCACAGCTAATTAGCAAGGGCGCAGCGGGCCAGCGGGCCAGGCGCCACTTTGGAGAGCACAACGATGGGGAATTCGACCGCGACAGTTGAGGGCGTCCGCGCCGCTCTAAAAGAAGTCATCGAGCCGACGCTGGCCCGCGACGTGGTGTCGCTGGGGATGATCAAAAAGATCGAGATCGATCGCGACGCCGCCTTTATCACGGTGGAGATACCCACGCCGGTCTATCGCGATCGCGAAGGCCTGGAGAAAAAAGTCCACGCTGCGGCCTGCAAGGCGCCGGGGATCAAAGATGCGCGGGTGCTGATCAGCGTCAATGTGCCGATGGGAAATCGCGGCGCGGCGACGCGGCTGCCCTCGGTGCGCAACGTGATCGCGGTGGCGGCGGGCAAAGGCGGGGTGGGCAAGTCGACGGTGGCTACGAACCTGGCGCTGGCGCTGCGGCAGCACGGCGCGCGCGTGGGTCTGCTTGACGCGGACATCTACGGCCCCAGCGTACCGACGATGCTGGGCGAGCCCGAGCAGCAGCCCGAGACGCGCCCCGGCAACAAGATCGGCCCGGCGATTTACTACGGCATGCCGGTGATCTCGGTCGGCTTTTTTACCGAGCGTGAAGGCGCAGTGGTCTGGCGCGGCCCCATGATCCACAAGCTGCTGCAGCAGTTCCTAGAGGACGTGGACTGGGGCGATCTGGACTATCTGGTAGTCGATCTGCCGCCGGGCACGGGCGATGCGCAGCTGTCCTTGTCGCAGCTGATTCCGCTGACCGGCGCGGTGATCGTGGGCACGCCGCAGGAAGTGGCGCTCATCGACGTGGAAAAAGCGGTCAGCATGCTCAAGAAGGTCGAGGTGCCGATCCTCGGCGTGATTGAAAACATGTCGTATTACATCTGCCCCACCTGCGGGCACCACGACGAGATCTTCTCGCGCGGCGGGGCCAAGAAGCTGGCCGAGACGCTCAAGGTCAGCTTTTTGGGCGAGGTGCCGCTGGACCGCAAGGTTCGCTACGGCGGCGATGTCGGCAAGCCGGTCGTCATCGGCGCGCCCGAGAGCGAGCACGCGCAGATCTTCATGGAAGCCGCGCAGCGCGTCGCAGAGAGCGTCATGAAAGTGGTCATGGCCGGCCCGCGTCGTCCGGCAGGCCTGGTCCAGATTCGCTAGCTCCGCCTGCCTTGACCGCGCGCACTTTTGGGCGCGGTCGATTTCCTTCTGCACATTTTCTCGTCGCCAACTTGGGCTTAGGTCCGCTGCCCGCGCGGCCACTGTCGCTGCGCTGGGCTACTATCTGCGCCCATGCTTACTTACCTACGCATCAGCAACTTTGCCATCCTTGATGAAGTCGAGCTGACCTTTGGCAGCGGCATGACGGTGCTTACCGGCGAGACCGGCGCGGGCAAGTCGCTGGTCTTAGATGCGGTCGCGCTGCTGCGCGGCGGACGGGCCAGCGCCGAGATGATCCGCACCGGGGCCGACGAGGCGCGGATCGAAGCGGTGTTCGCGCCGCTCCCCGGCAGCAGCGCGGAAGAGGCCTTGCGCGAGCGCATGCTTAAGCTGGGCTTGGAGACTGCGCAACTGCGAGACGAGGGCCTGGTAGTGCGCCGCGTGGTCGGTCGCAGTGGCCGCAGCCGCATCCACATTGCCGGTCAAATCTCGACGGTGGCTGTGCTTAGCGAGCTGTGTGGCAGCCTGATCGACATCAGCGGCCAGCACGAGCATCAGAGCCTGCTTGAAGTCAGCCAGCACCTGCGACTGCTCGATCGCTCGGGGGTGCCTGCGGAGCTTTTGGCGAAGATGGCGACGGCTTTTGACGCGCTGGTGCAGAGCAGTGCGGCGCTGCAGGCGGCCTCGCAAGACGAGCGGGCGCGGACCGACCGGGAGGAGTTTTTGCGCTTTCAACTGCAAGAGCTGGAGGCTGCTGCGCCGCAGCCGGGAGAGGATGAAGCGCTGCGGGCGGAGCAGAAGCGGCAGCGCTCGGTCGAGAAGCTGCTGACGGCAGCGCGGCGGGGGGAGACGTGCTTGTACAGCGCCGAAGGCAGCGTGCTTGATCAGCTGGGGATGCTGCTGCGGGACTGGCATGAGGCGGCGGCGCTAGATCCCGAGCTGCAGACGCTGTCGGCGCAGGTGCTGGAGGCGCAGGCGCTGCTGGACGATGTGGCGCACCGGGTGCGTCGCTATGCCGATGGGCTGGCCGCCGATCCGCAGCGACTGCAGGAAGTGGAAGATCGACTGCACCTGCTGGGTCGCTTGCTGCGCAAGCATGGACCGGACTTGGCAACGCTGCTGCGCAAGCAGGCCGAGATGCAGGACGAGCTAGAGGCGCTGTCGCAGCATGAGGAGCGGCGGGCGCAGGCGCTGCAAGCGGTGGACAAGGCGCGTGCCGAGGCGCAAAAAGTCGCCAAGCAGCTGACGCAGGCACGGCAAAAAGTGGCGCTGCGCTTGGCCGAGCAGGCAGGCGAAGCGCTGGGAGAGCTGGCGATGAGCGGGGCGCGGCTCCTGCCCAAAGTGGAAGGGCGCGCGGCGGGCAAGGGCGATGACCCGGCGCTGCTGTTCTCGGTGGACGGCGAGGTTCGGCGGCTGTCGCGTGAGGGCTGGGACCGCTGTGAGCTGCTGCTGTCCGCCAATCCGGGCGAGGAGCTGCGACCGCTGCATCGCATTGCCTCGGGCGGTGAGCTGTCGCGGGTGATGCTGGCGCTGCGGCGCATCTTGGGCCAGGCCGATCAGGTGGCAACGTGCGTGTTTGATGAAGTCGATGCAGGTATCGGTGGCGCGACGGCGGATCGGGTCGGCCGGCAGATTCGCGCGCTGGCGCAGAACAAGCAGGTGCTGTGCATTACGCACTTGGCGCAGATCGCGGCGTACGGGGATGACCACTTCCGGGTCGAAAAGCAGGTCGAAGAGGGGCGCACAGCGACGCGGGTTCGTCCGCTTGATGCGACGGAGCGGCGGGAGGAGATTGCGCGCATGCTCGGGGGCGCGCGGGTGACGGCCAAGAGTCGGGCGCACGCAGACGAGCTATTAAAAGAAGCGCGGTAAAGGGCGGGAGGCGGTTAGGAGCGGACGCCCCAGTGCAGCTTGGTGCGCAGCAGGTCGAAAAACGAGCGCGAGCGGGGACGAAACACGGACAGCGGAGCGTCGGCGCAGGTGACTTGGACGATGTCGCTTGGCTCTAGCAGCTGGTTCCACTGGCCGTCGATGGTCAGCAGGATGCTATCGGCGTTGCGACCGGGGCGGACCTCGATCAGCGAGTGCAGCCGGGTCACCAGCGGGCGCGCGGTCAGGGTGTGCGGACAGATCGGCGACAGCACCAGTGCATCCATGTTGGGCATCAGAATCGGCCCACCCGCCGCCAGGTTGTAAGCCGTCGAGCCAGTCGGCGTCGAGATGATGAGGCCATCGGCGCGGTAGGTCGTGACGGCATCGCCATCGATATAGGTATCCAGCTCGAACAAGCGGGCCTGCGCGGGCTGGCTGAGGACGACATCGTTTACAGCGGTGCGCTCGATTAACAGGTGCGGGGCTAGCTCTGCGGTGGACAGCGGTGGGCTGCCGGGACGGGCGCGCTGCTTGTCGGGGGGCAGGCGGTAGACGCGGCAGCGCAGGCGCTGACGGCTCTCGGTCGGAAGCTCACCGGCCAGCGCGGCTTCGAGCGTGGCCACTGCATCTTCAGGCGAGCAGCAGGTTAAAAACCCAAGGTGCCCCAGGTTGATGCCAAGCATCGGCACTTGCTGTTCGCGCAGCACGCCCGCTCCGTAGAGCATGGTGCCGTCGCCGCCCAAGACCACCAGCAGCCGCAGACCTGCGGGCAGAGCATCCTCGCTGGCGGTGGTCATGTAGTCGGGCACGGGGATGCGATCGCGCAGCACCACCTCGGCGTGACCGCGCTGACGGAGCCAGTCTACCAGGCGCTTGCATAGCTGTAGGGCATCTGGCTGGTCGCGCTTAAGCAGGAAGCCGATGGTTGACATGCTGTTCCTTGGGCGGGCGGTGCGTTATTCGGCAGAGCTACTGGTCGGGAGGGTCGGGCGCTTCTCGGGGGCCGGACGAGGGCGGGTCAGGTCGGTAGTACCCCGGTCGCGGAGGTACTCGAGGAAGGCCTGGGCTGCGGGCAGCTCGATGGTGGGCAGCTGATCGAGTAGCTCGCGCACCTGGCGTCGCAGGATCTCGCTGGGTCCATCGGCTGGGGCGGCGGTGCGTGGTAGCAGCACATCATCCTCGGGCGGTGGCGGCACTTCGCCCCACGGCGGTGGCTCTTCGGTAGTGATGCCGTCCCGACGGAACCACTCTTGGATGTGCCAGTGAAGCAGCTCGCCGCGATAGGAAAACCAGCGCTCTCGCTCGACCGGGTAGTTGAGCAGCGCGTCCTTGAAGCGACGGAACGCCCCCTTGCCGTCGATGCTGATAATCAGGCGGTCGCGCAGCACCGGGTCGGTTACACCGACGACAAAGCGCTCCATCCACTTGTACTGCTCGCGTGAGGAGGCGGGCTCGACCCGAATGAACGCGTCGCCGCCGGACATGACCCGCGTGCGCAGCTCTTGTGAGCCGGGCGCGGCGTCGACCAAGGTGATTACTTCACCAGTGCGTGAGTCGAGAAAGCTCTCGGTGTCGGGCGCGTTGCGCTCTACAGCCGTCTCTAGCTCAGCCCAGCGGACCGCTATCACTCGCATACCAAATTGCTCCGCTCCGAGGAGGACGAGGGCCCAGCCGAGGTTGATTGCAGCGCTTTTGCACACGTTGCAGCTACGACAAGGCTGCGCAATCGATCTGGGATGGCTGGTAACGTCACTCGGGAAAGTTCCTTAAGAACAGGCCACAGCTGTGGGCCGTACAAAACAGGTTCCAAGACCGCAAACCAAACAATAATCAAACAACAAGACGGCTTAGGCGCTTTGGGGACCTGCGTACAAAGTCCCAGCAGCGAACTTGATCTTCAAGGCTAAGCGCATCCGGAAGGGAATTCAATACGAGAACCTGCCGAGAGCGCAGTCCCACAACACCGGCTGCGGCTTCGGGGTGATCGGCAAAAGGCTAGCCATCGCGGGAGGTTTGGGGCGGCAGGCAGGTATTGCTAGCGCCGCGCGGGGTGGTCGGGATACACCGCTAAAACTCTTATGCGTAGTGGCGGTCAAGCTCATGCACCTGCTGTGGCGACTCCGGCGTTGGTGCTGCGGGCCCAGGCTTATGGCGAGTCCGATCGCATTGTGACGCTGCTGACAGCGACGCACGGCAAGGTCACGGCGTTGGCGCGGGGGGCTCGCTCAAGTCGCAAGCGGTTTGGGGCGGCGCTGTCCCCGTTTGGCTTTGGCGAAGCGATGCTGCGTGAGCGGCGCGGCCAAGACCTGTGGCTGCTGGAAGACCTGCACTGCAGTCGCGGCTTTTCGCACCTGCCGCAAGAGCTAAGTCGCTACAGCCACGCCTGCTACGCTTGCGAGCTGTGCCTGCATTTGTGTCCGCCGCACGAGCCCGAGCCGCGTGTGCTGCAGCTGACGCTGCAGCTGCTGGAACTGCTGGATGGACTGCCGCTGACCGAGCGGGCCTCAGCCGAGCCGCTGCGGATTTTTGAGCTGCAGCTGCTTCAGGCAGTGGGACTTGGGCTGCAGCTAGATGAGTGTGCCGCCTGCGGCCAGCCGGTACCCGAGCAGGCCGGAGAGTCGGTGGAGGAAGGTGGGCCAGACTTTGGCGCGGAGCCCGAGGCGCTGCTGCCGCTGGATGTCTCACGCGGTGGGATCTTGTGCCTCGAGCGCTGCTGGCTGGGACCGGTGCCGACGCACCTGGGGCCGCTGGGAGGAGGGCTTTCGGCAACGGTGCGCCAGGCGCTGCAGCATCTGTCGCGCTGCGAGCTGTCCGATCCGGCGGTGCGCGCTTTGTCGCTGCCACCTTCCGTCGGGCGGGCATGCAAAGAAATCTTGCTGACGATCATGCAGCATCACTTGGGCCGCAACCTGCGCGCGGTCGAGTTTATTGCCAAGATGAACGCCTTTGGCACCGTGGCCGCGCCGGTCTAGCTTGCGATTGATGTTCACGTCGCTGCGCCGGGCTGGGACGCGCGTGATAAGGTGGGGCGTATGGCCTCTGTGATCTCTCGTGCCAACCCTGTGGTGCCGGCGCTGCCCGTCGATGCGGTCGTTCTGGGCGAGGCGCTGATCGACCTTTTCCCGGAGCAGCCCGGGCTGCCGCTGGAAGACTGCGAGCGCTTTGTTCGGCACCTGGGCGGGGCACCGTGCAATCTGGCGGTAAACCTGGCGCGACAAGGCATCTCGACGGCGCTGGTGACGCTGGTTGGAACCGATGCGCTGGGGCGCTTTGTGCAAAAGCGGCTGGCTAGCGAAGGCGTTTTTGTCGACGGTGTGCAGACGCACAAGACGGCGCGGACGGGGATTACGCTGGTCTCGATAGGCGCGCGCGGCGAGCGGTCGTTTTTGTCGTATCGGCAGCAGTCGGCGGACATGATGCTGTCGCCCGGCGATATTCCGGCGGCGCTCATCGAGCGTGGGCGGCTGTTTCACTTTGGCAGCTCGCTGCTGTCGCGGGAGCCAGCACGGGCGGCGACCCTGCGTGCGCTGGAGCTGGCGAGCAAGAAGCGTGAGCGACGGCTGATTAGCTGCGATGTCAACCTGCGACCGGCGCTGTGGCCAGAGCTGAAAGAGGCGCC
>JAGNNG010000069.1 GCA_017990795.1 Deltaproteobacteria bacterium | reverse complement strand
CTGTAGTGCCGTGATATTATATTGGGCAAAGCCATTACGCCGATAGGATGTTAGCGGACAGGGATTAAATCCGCCTTGCCGCTGACACTCGGGCACGTTCTCAAAGTCGGATAGCGAATAGGGATTGGCGGCATCTGCTAGATAGTAGTAGATGGGCTTATCGATATTGCGCGGACGCGTATCCAGACCCTGATAATGAAAGCCATACATGACATCAATCTGCAGCTTGCGCTGAAGAAGCTTGCCGACATAGCGCGTCATGACATCGTGAACTTGCAACGTATCTGCATATTGGAAGTCAGACACATTGGCATTGCGGAACGGTCTTAGTGATGAATAGCCATCAAAGGTACTCGGCGAAGCGATATAACCGACGGAGATATTGTGATCGGGCGAGATATTAAACTGCAGCTTGGCGATACCGTTATAAAGCCGGCGCGTCTCTTCATACGACGTGGTGTGCTCGGCTAGCTCCTCAGTGGCCAGCGCAAGCTGACGACCGCCGCGACAGTACAGGTCGGTCGCCAGATAGGTAGGGCACTGATAGTCGGCTAGGCTCTGCGCCTGCCCCGTCGCTGGATCGCGAATCAGCCGTCGCGTCACGCGGTCGGTCCGAAACACGGATGTCGTCGGTGCCAGTCCAACATAAAACCACAGCCGGTCCTTGACGATGGCCCCGCCTAGCTCAAAGCCGTAGTCGTAGACTAGGCCGTCGGTGTTGCGCCGAATCGCCAGCGCTTCCCCCAAGCGTCCGACGGTGGGTGCCTTGATCTGGTACGGCTGCACCGAGCCGAACACGCTGCCGTGCAGGTCGTTGCCGCCCATCTTGGTGACCATCGAGACCACGCCGCCGGTCGCGCGTCCGTACTCGGCCTGATAGCCGCCGGTGATGACGTTGACCTCTTTGATAAAGTACTGGTGCAGCTCGGTGCCAATCACGCCAGTGTTGGGGTCCGAGGTGTTCAGGCCGTCGATGATGAAGTTATTTTCGTTGCCGGTAGAGCCCGAGATCGAGACGCCGATGTCGCCGCCCTGCCCGCGTGGCGGATCGACGGTGCCCGGAGCCAGCGACAGCACGCTCTCGTAGGTACGACCGCGCACGGCGGTGTTTTTCATGACGTCTTGGTTGATCTCGACGCCCGAGTTCGCAGTCGCGGTGTCGACGTTGGGAGCGCGCTCGCGAATGACTTTGACCTCTTTGCGCATCTTGAGCATCGGCATCGCGATGCTGACCGACAGCGTCTTGTTCTGCGCAATGCGAATTCCGGGCCGCTCGACGACGGACTCGCCTAGGTAAAACCGCACCACGTAGTCATCGCCCGACGGCAGCTGGGTCACGACGTAGCGACCGTCGGCCCCCGTGATCTCGACCTGCTCCGCCTGCAGCGCCGGTCCCGAGACCATGACCGTGACGCCCGCCAGCGGCTTGTCGTCCGCGTCGCTGGTCACCACGCCTTGTATCTGACCATTTTGCAGCTGCGCATGACCGACGCGCGACCCGCCCACAAGCCCCAGCAGTACCAGCAGCAGCGTCAGCCTTCGCAACAGCTCCCGCCGCCCGTGCCCCTCGCGCAACCGCCCCCGCCAACCAGACCCGACTCCGACCTGCGTCATCGCATCAGACCCTTTCTTACAGAATCGCCAGCATGGACTCGAGATAACTTGTGGTCTCGAAGGTCAAAAAGTTAGCACGTTTCGGACGATTTCTTTGCAGCACAACCACTGACACTCACAACATACGGCGGGTCGTGCGGCTAGGCGCTGACGCTTAGGCCCTACTTGGACTTGCTGTTTTTTTTGGAGGACCTCGTGCCCGTCGAGCTCTCGTATGAACACTGCGACCATCCGGCTGCCACTGACTTAGCGAATGCAGGTGATCAAACGGCCAAAGGAAGCCTGGCGATTCTGACGCTGAGCCGACCCGGCGCTCGCAATGCGATGGCGCCTGAAGACTGGCAGCAGCTGGCGGCGCATCTGCGCTGTATCGAGGCGGATCCCGAGGTGCGCGCGGTGCTGCTGCGCGGCGCAGACGGCGCTTTTTGTGCGGGTGGCGATCTGCGCTCGATGCCCGAGCGGCTACAGTGGCCCGTGGAAGTGCGCCAAAAGCAGCTGCTGCGCGACGGGCAAGTCATTCAACAGCTATATGACCTAGACCGCATCGTGGTGGCGCAGATCGAAGGACCGTGTATGGGCGCGGGGCTGTCGCTGGCGCTGGCTTGTGACCTGCGCATTGCGTCCTCGACAGCGCAGCTGGGCGCGGTGTTTCATCGGGTCGGCCTGTCGGGTGACTTTGGCCTGCTGTGGCTGCTGCCCAGGGTCGTCGGCCCCGCCCGCGCCATGCAGCTGCTTATGGAAGCCGAGGTGCTAAGCAGCGAGCGCGCCGCCGCCCTGGATCTGGTTCATCGCGTGGTCGCTCCCGCAGAGTTATCAGCGACGGTAATGACGCTGTGTCGTCAGCTGGTTTCGGGGCCGCAGGTAGCGATGGCGATGACCAAGCGCGGCCTGCACCGCTCTAGTCACAGCGACCTGCCCACGATGCTGGAGTGGGAAGCCCACGCCCAGAGCCTGCTGTCCAAGACCGCCGATGCCAAAGAAGGAGTGACCGCGTTTTTGGAGAAGCGGAAGCCGCGCTTTTCCAGTCGCTAACCGCGCCGCTGCTGTCTCTGCCCCTCAGCTGCAGTCCGCAGTCCGCAGCAGTGGAATCAATCCGCATACTTCCCAGCGCGAAGCCGGGCGTCTCAGAGAAGGCCCGCCGACCTTCGCAGCGCGAAGTGGCATATCGGTTGCTGTCCTCGTTGACTTATGAACTACACCAAGACTTCCGTGTCCTCTGTTCGCAACCTGTGGCTGGTCGCCGCGACCACCCTCACCCTTAGCGCCTGTGGCAGCCCCGAGCTTCAAACCACAGAGCCCGTAAACCCCAGCTTCTTTCAGTCCGAGTCCATGCCAGCGTGCCACACCGCCCTGGCGAGCTTTGACGGCACCACCGCGTACTCCAACGGCGACAACACCGGCACCGGCGTATCTTGTGGTGGCGTCGTCGCCAGCGGCTACCGCTACCAGTGCGTCGAGCTGGTGATGCGCCACTTCTCAAACAAGTGGGGCATTCGCTTCTACGGCAATGCCAAGGATCTGCTGGCCAACGCCCCTCGCACCACCAACGACGTCTGGAGCAACGGCGACCGCGCGCACCCGCCAGTCCCGGGCGACATGTTGGTGTGGACCACCGGCACCTGGGGCCATGTGGCACTGGTCACGCGCGTCGGCGGCGGCACCCTGGACATCATCGAGCAAAACGTCACCGGCAACGGTCGCGCCACCCTGCCGTATAACGGCGCCAGCGTGGGCGCTCGCTGGGGCAGCTGGGTGCCAGCGGGCTGGGTCCACGCCAAGGCCAACACCAGCGGCGGCGGCATTAGCTGGGACTGCAACAACTCGGCGTATATGGGTCGTCAGCTGTGGACCTGTAGCAGTGGCAACCTGTATCGCTGCGAAGGCGGCGTCCCCAAGATCACCCGCTGCGCCGCTGGCTGTAACGTAAAGCCGCTGGGCACTGACGACACCTGCAAGTAGTCACGCGAAAAAAAATCGGGCGGCTGTGGAGCCGTTGCCCACGCCGCCCGCTTGCCTGTTTCCCTGCGGCTAAAACGTCAGCTGCGCCTGCAGCTTAAACACGTCGGTGTCTGGCAGCGTCTCCAGCGCCACTTGACCTGGCCGCAGCCGCACGCGCTCGCCATAAAAGTAGCGCGAGTACTGCACAAAGATCTGCGCGCCCAGGCCCCAGTTCACCGTGAAGCCCACACGCGGCGTAATCACGCGGAAGGCCGAAGCCTCGTCCTGCACATCCAAGATCACTCGGTCGTAGCGCAGCGAGGCGAACAGGAACGACAGCGGCTGCCACATCCCCTCGGCCCCCCACTTGAAGCTGAGCCGCCCGTCGCGGTTGATGGCTTGGTCGGGGTCCACTTGCTTGCTTAACGTGTAGGCGACCAGTCCGAACCACTTGAGCGTCACGTCCCCGTTGCGCAAAAAGCCGCTGTGCGCAGCCTCGGGACGAAAGTGCCCAAGCGCGCGGCTTAGGCTAAAGGTGTACTCCCCGGCCAGGCTGCGCAGCTCACCTTGGCCGTCGCTCTTTTCGCTGCCCAGGTAGCTTTCCACCAGGCCGCGACCGCCCCACGAGTGCATGACTTCGACTGCGGGCGACAGATACTGCGCCTGCGACGCCTTCACGATCGAGCCCGCCAGGTACAGCGTGCCCACCCACGGTGAGACGCGCGCATCCAGGCCGTAGATCCGCATGCTCGCGTCCTGCACCTCCTTGAGCTGGCGCTTGTCGTTCGCCTGCGTATCCAGGAAGTAAAAGCCCAGCTGCGCCATCCGCTTAAAGTCGAGCCCCGCGTGGACATAGTTCAGCATCGTTAGGCCCTGGTTGGCCTCGATAGCGTCCAGGTGCGCGCCGACGCCATGCACCAGCCACGCCGTGACGTTTTTGAACCCAAACTCCAGCCGCACCTGCCCGCCCATTTGATGCGTGCGGCCAAAAATGTAGGTGTCGTAAGGCTCTAGCCAGCCGAAGCGATCCCAGAACGCGCCCGCGCGCACATGCATCCGAAACTTGAGGTGCGGACCCTCGGACTGCCACTTAAAAGTCAGGTAGCCCTGCGCGATGCCCCACTGCCGATCCAAGATGGGCCGCGCCCAGTCCGAGTACAACGACCCCATCAGCGCAATGTCGCCGGTCAGGTACTTGTTGCCGACGGTCAGATAGACCTCTGACCAGTCCGACTCTTGGATGCGCGTGTACTGAAAGCCCGAGCGAAAGTAGTCGTCATCCACCAGCCACGGCGTGTGAATGTTGTACTGCGACTCGCCCTCTTTTACGCCCTCGCCACGACTGCGGAACGAGATGCGCAGCGGCGCGCGAAAGTAACCCCGCACCCTCAAATCGACCGGCCCGATCGAGACGCCCATCCCCGGCTGCGACTCACGCGACTGCACCGTGTCAGCAATAGGGGGAGCGGCTGGCTCTGACTCTGCAGCGACGGGGGCAGCAGCAATGGCGGGCGGAGCTGCAGCTACGTCCGGCGCAGGGGCGACAACAGCGGGTGCAGCAGGTGACTCTTGCGCAGGCTCAGCGCTTTCCGCCCACGCCACTGTCGCTGAACACAGCCACGAAAGCACGCCAAGCCACAGTCCTAGTCGCTTCCCATTGCGCAGGTACACCGGCCACTGCGCCCCACTTGGGGAATGGATTTGGCCGCTCATTGGCGACCGCCTTCAGCCTGCGCTTGCCGTCGCCACCGCCGGACTCCGAGTAGGATTAGCAGCGCTCCCCACGGCGCCAGCAGCGCTCCCGGACCTCCGTGCTGACGGCCAATGCCACACAGACAAGCATCGGCATAAGGAACCTGCTCTGCCGTCGGAGTGCCCGGGCTACCAGGGTTGCCAGGACCGCCCGGCATCGTTGGATTGTCGACCCCGCACTTGTACGCCCGACCGCTGCTCTTGTTGCCTTGACCGTCGCCGCAGTCGTTGGGCTCCACCAGGCCAGAGCGGTCCATCATGGTCAGCACGTAGGCCCCGCCGCCGTAACCGACCATCGGAATGCTGCCGGTGTATTTGCCGATCGCACCGTCGCTGCGCACGGCGTTGTAAAGCTCGGGCAACAGATAAAAGTTGGCGCTGGCTTTGTCGATGATGGGCTGCAGTACGCCACCCGACTCTTGCTCGCGACCGGCCCGCCACAGCGCGTCGGCCATGCGCAGGTCGATCATGATCCACTCGTTGTTGTCGTAGGTGGACTTGCCGTCATCGTTGCGCTTGTAGCCGCCACTATCGACCCGCAGCTTGCCCAAGCTGTCCAGTGTCGCCTTGCCGGTGCGCCCGGTGTACTCGCTGTCTTTGAGGATGTTCCAAGTGAACGCCTCAACCACGGCTCCGTCGAGGTACTGGTTCATCGCCAGCTCCTCAATCGAGCCCGCAATCGCGCCTTGCTGATCCAAAAACGACGCCAAAAAGCCATCGCGCGCCTTCTTGCTCAGCGCCCGATAGCTACTCGCATCACCGCCCTGCCCGGCTTTGGTCGCCAGCTGCGCCATGTCGCAGAAGCCGCGAATCGTCGTCAGCGTTGTGTACGCAAAGTGCTTCTTAAACTCGTCGTGAACTTCCCAGATCGAGGAGTCCGCTTTGGCGATGCCACTGGACTCCAGGTTCTTGGACAGCGGCTGCGCCACCCCGGTCAGGAGCGCGTCATACACCGTCGCCCCAAGCCGCGTGCGCGAGCTTAACCAAGCCGTATCCCCCGACGCATCAACGTACTGCCGCGCTGTCCACAGCATCAGGCCCCAGCCGTCTAGCTCGACGTTGGGCGTCTGCTGTCCCGAGTAGTCCGCTTCCTCTTCACCGTTACCAAAGTAGCGACACACCGAGATGCGATACGACTGCCCCGACACATACGAGCTGAACTTGCTAACCGGCTCTGCAACGAGGAAAAAATCGAGCGCCGCCTTGGCCTCAGCATGATGACCCATACGCGCCAGCGCGACGATCGCATACATCGCATCGCGCACCCAGCCGGTGTGCCACTCGCCCGGTGGCAGACTCGCTAGCACCATGCCGTTGTTCTTGCGCGTCGCGGTGTTGGGCTGGCGAACTTGGCCCATGCGCAGAACTGCTTCGCTCTGCCGCCACAGTTTTTTCTCGTCGTCAGTACACAGGCTCAGACCCGTCGGCAGCGGCTTGCGCCAGCGATCAAACTCGCTGCGCACCTCGGTCAAAAGCTGCTCGGGACTGCGGCCATTTACCCACGCTTTAAACTGCGCCAGCGTCGCATCGGCCTGCGCCGCATCATCGGCAAACAGCACCGCCACGCCCATCCAGCCACCCTGCAGCGACACCTGAAAAGCAGGCACGATGTCATTGCCCCGGCACGTCCGGTTGTCGGTCAGAGCCGTGCCCCCCTTCACCTTGGTGTAGACATTGTCGCAGTCCGCTTTGGTGCCCAGCGTCAGTGGCACATAGATCATCGCGCCACCGCCAGGCCCGGTCTCGATCACGGCCCCATCTGCCCCCGCTCGCAGCGCTTCATTGTTGGCGTTGGGAGTGTCAGGCGTACCGTCGCCCATGTGAAAGTTGAACAGTGCAAAACCATCGGTCGCCGCAGGCGCCTTCATCAGCGCCAGCATTGCGTTGCCCTCGTAGCCAAACGGCGCCACGTAATACGTCTCAGCCGCAATGCCCGAGAGCGTAATCGGGACCTTGATGATGTTGCTCTCGTCTTGATACGAGGCGTCCGCAATCACGCCGTCGTTGAGCCAGCCGCCGCCACCGGTGCCACGTACGCCGAAGTAGAAGTCGTAGGCCAGGTTGCGCCGCCCGATGCCGTCGGACTTGGGCTCACCAGGACGAGGGCGAAGGTAGCGGTAGGGATGCTCTAAAAAGTGCGTCAGCTTGTTGCGCGCGGTGTCGAAAAACTGGAAGCCGTGGCCGTTACCAGTGGTCAGGTAGGACCAAGTACGCTGCGGCTTTTCCGCGCTCGCCAGAGGACCGCCGAAGGCGAAAAATCCGACGCCAACCACCAGCGAAAAAAGGGGCACAAGGCTGCTGTTTCGACGCATGCGGGGAAGCTAGCCCGCGCCGTTTTCCACTGTCAATGCAGGGTTTTGCTAGTCACTGTCCGCAGGTCGTAGATCGCAAGCACGCAGGTCTGGATTGGCCAGCACTTCATCTACTAGCAAGAAATCCAAGCGGTCTTGGCCGGCCATAAACTGCTGACGAGGAACTAGCTCAGAACGGCCTGACTCCAAGCGCAAGTAACAGTAGCGATCAAGGGCGCGGTTATATCCACACAACAGAAATGACTGACCATTAGACGATAACAGTGCCGGTGT
>JAGNNG010000068.1 GCA_017990795.1 Deltaproteobacteria bacterium | reverse complement strand
GCGTGGGGCAGGCCGCGCTTCTCGGCTTCAATGCGCCACTCTTTAGAGTAGCCATTGCCGTCAAAGCGCACCGCGCGCGTCTGCGTGATGACATCGCGAATCACCGCGAGGATGACCTTTCGCTGCGCCTCCAGACTGGTGGCCCCAGCGGCCTGCTGCGCCGTCGTCACCGCTTGGTTCATCTGGTCCAGCGCATCGCCAATCACCGTGTTTAATACCGAGAGCGGACCGGCGATAGCTTGGCCTGCACCTACGGCACGGAACTCGAACTTATTGCCGGTAAAAGCAAAGGGACTGGTGCGGTTGCGGTCGGTGCTGTCCTTGGCCAAGTCGGGCAGCTTGGCGATGCCCAGATCCAAGATCTTGCGCTCGGTGGCATCGGCCACATCGCCGCGCTCGATCGAGTCGAGGATCCGGCCCAGCTGCTCGCCCAAGAACACCGACATGATGGCCGGCGGCGCTTCGTTGGCACCCAAACGATGGTCGTTGCTGGCCGACGCAATCACTGCGCGCAAAAGCCCGCCGTACTTGTGGACGCCCTTTAGCACCGCGCACAAAAAGAACAAAAACTGCAGGTTCTGCTCCGGCGTTTGACCGGGATCAAGGAGGTTTTGTCCCTCGTCGGTGGCCAGGCTCCAGTTGTTGTGCTTGCCGCTGCCGTTTACGCCCGCGAAAGGCTTTTCGTTTAGCAGCACCGCCAGGCCATTGCGCTCCCCGACTTGCTTCATCACTTCCATCATCAGCTGGTTGTGATCGGCGGCGACGTTGGCGGGCTCGTAGATTGGGGCCAGCTCAAACTGGTTCGGCGCGACCTCGTTGTGACGGGTCTTGGCGGGGATGCCCAGCCGAAACAGCGCCAGCTCGAGGTCTTGCATAAAGCGCAGCACACGCTCTTTGATGGCACCAAAGTAGTGGTCTTCAAGCTCTTGGCCTTTGGGAGGCCGCGCGCCCTGCAAGGTGCGATTGGCGAACATCAGATCGGGCCGCTGCTTGTAGTACTTGGCGTCGACCAGGAAGTACTCTTGCTCGGCACCGCACTGGGCTATGACTTGGGAGCTTTCGACGCCGAATAGGCGCAGCGTGGCACAGGCTTTTTGGCTGACAAAATCCATCGAGCGCAGCAGCGGCACTTTGTGATCCAGCGCCTCGCCGTGGTAGCCCAGAAACGCCGTCGGAATGCACAGCGTCTTGCCGTGCGGGCCCGCCATTAGGAACGCCGGACTGGCCGGATCCCAGGCCGTATAGCCGCGCGCTTCAAACGTGGTGCGCAGTCCACCCGACGGCAGCGAGCTCGCATCCGGCTCGCCCTGGATGAGCTGCGAGCCCGAGAACAGCTCAATCAGCCCGCCGTTTTCGTCCCAGGTAATAAAGGCGTCGTGCTTTTCGGCAGTGGCCCCGGTCATGGGCTGGAACCAGTGCGTAAAGTGCGTGGCCCCGCGCTCGATAGCCCAGTCTTTCATGGACTGCGCGACCACCTGAGCGACATCGTGGCTTAGCTTTTCGCCTTTGCGAATGTACTTCTTGAGCGCCCGAAAAGTCTCTTTCGGCAGTCGCTCCTGCATGGTGCGCCAGCTGTACGTATCGCACCCGAAGTAGCTAGAGACCTTGGCCTGATCTAGGCGAGTGATCGAGTCCGATCGAACTGACTGCGACATGCGTGCTCCTTGATTGCTGCTTGCTGTGGATGGCGATTCCGCGTGCAGACTTCCGAGCGTAGTTGCAGGCGCTGGACTTGCCGGCGTAGCGTCTGCCGGGCTGCCTGCATCTCGCTTACCGCTGGGTGTGTTGCGGGATGAGCGGGTCGTAGCGGATTACAGGCGGGCGGCTGCGCTGGGTCTGAACGGTCTCGCGATTACGCGGTGCGTCATGCTTTTATCACGAACTCGCCTGCAGGGAAGCCTGCTTTTGATGGCGCACGTCAGAGATGATCTTGCCGTCTTTGAGGATGACCTGCCGACTGGCGCGGGTGGCAAATGCCGGGTCGTGCGTGACCATGATCAGCGTCGTGCCTTGCTCGCGGTTTAGCGTCTCAAACTGCGCCATCACCAGCTCGGCATTTTTGCTGTCGAGGTTGCCCGTTGGCTCGTCGGCCAGGAGCAGCGTCGGCTTGCCGGCAATGGCGCGCGCAATCGAGACTCGCTGCTGCTGCCCGCCCGACAGCTCGCTGGGTCGGCGCTTCGATAGCTCATGCAGACCCAGGTAGTTCAGCGCGTCCATCGCCATCGCGCGCGCTTTGGCATCGGGAACACCGCGCCGCAGCATCGGCACCATGACATTTTCCAGCACCGAAAACTCTGGCAGCAGAAAGTGAAACTGGAACACGAAGCCGAGCTTGCTGTTGCGCAGTGCGGCGCGCTCGTCGTCATTGAGCCGACTGGCGTCTTCCCCCGCGATCAGCACCTGCCCCGAAGTTGGCTTGTCCAAGATGCCCAGCAGATAAAGCAGCGTGCTCTTGCCCGAGCCGCTGTGCCCGGTCAGCGCCACAAACTCGCCCCGATGCACCTGCAGGTTGATGTGATCCAGGATCACCTGCTTCACCTTGTCACCGAGGGTGCGCACCAGCTCTCTGGACTCCAGCACGATCTCGGGATTATCGGCTGGCGCGCTTGGCTGCGATGTCTGGCTCATCCGATCTGGCCTCGCAACACATCCACTGGCTCGACGCGAGAGGCGCGCCACGCTGGCAGCAGGCTCGCCACCACACCGGTACATAGTGCAAAGATTGCCCCGTACACGTAGATCATGGGGTCTTTGTAGACGAGAAACGTGCTCGACTTGACCAGCCCTTCGGACTTGATCTTGAGCGTCCCCAAAAACTCCACCAGTCGCCAGCCGAGCACGTCGCCCAGCGTGGCTCCGATGGTGGCGACGATGATGCCCTGGATCAAAAAGATCCACAGGATGTCAAAGCGCCGCAGCCCGACCGAGCGCAGGATCGCGATGTCGCGCGTCTTTTGCAAAACGATCATGATCTGGATCGCCAAGATGCCAAAGCCACCGACGACAAGAATGGCGGCGACGACCATGTTTACGATCATGTTTTGCATGTCAAACAGGGACAGAAAGTTGGCGTTGGCTTCTTGCCAGCTCTCGGCGTCGTAGCCGGTGATTTTTTCTAGGCGCGCGGCGATGGAGCGGGCCTCGAACGGATCGAACAAGCGGACTTCGATGCGGCCAATGACGTTGGCGCGACGGAGGACACCTTGGGCGGTGGTCAGGTTTACGTAGACGCGGGTGCGGTCGATGGGCGGCACGCCCGCTTCGTAAATGGCGACCACTTTCAGCGACTGCGGCTGGCCTCCAGGAGCGACGATACGCAGCTGATCTCCCAGGTGCGCACCGAGCTTTTCTGCCACGCCTGAGCCGAGCGCGATGCCGTCGGCAGTAATGGCCAAGGCTCGCCAGCTGCCTTCGGTGATGTAGCGCTGCATCGGTGTGCAGCGGTCTTGCTCTAGCGGGGTCACGCCGCGCATGTCGATGCCTAGGTCGGTGGCACCTGCGGACAAGATGGCTTGGCCGACCAGGCTTGCGCATGCAGACTCGACCTGCGGCAGCTGCACCAGCGCTCGTACCAAATCCCGAGGCTGTCGAATGCGTGTCGCGCGGTCACTTGGCTGCTGGTGCCACACCTGCTCGATGACGCGCTTACCGAGTAGCCGGTGCAAGATGCTCTCGCCTTGGACCAGCTCTTTGTCAAACAGCGTGATGTGCGGCGAGACCTTCAAAATCTCGCCCTTAAACTTCATTTGAAAGCCCTGCATGACGCCGTTCATGGCGATCAGCACCAGCACTCCCAGCGCGACGCCACCGACGGCGATACTGTTTAGGAGCTTGCGGTCCCATAGCTGCCGCAATGCGATGAAAAAGATCAGCCGCATATCGCACTTCCGCAATCGGTGCGCTGCTGGGGACAGGATTTTTCGGCTGGTGTTTGGCTGCGCATAAGCGGCCTACCCAGCCGGCTTGCTAGAGGCTGGAGTGCCTCCACTTGCGGGTTTATTTGCCAGCTTGCTGGCCACTGACTTGGCGCGCTTGCCCTCTTTCAGCAGATCTTCGTCCTCTAGGACCAGCACGTCGCCTTCCTGTACACCGTCGAGAATTTCGACCTGCACCAGATCGCGGATGCCGGTCTTGACGGGGCGGTTGTGCAAGCGACCATCTGTGCCCACGGTCCAGACGTGGTCGCCGTGCAGCGCATCGGTCGGGGCCATCAGCACGCCCTCATGCTGGCGGATAAGGATGTTGATCTCTGCCGTCATGCCAGGCAGCAGACCCACGACTTTGTCATCCAGCTCGATGTCGACTTCAAACGACTTGCGATCGCGATCCGCATCGGGCAGCACGCGAGCCACATGACCGGGGAAGACTTTGCCCTCAAAAGCGTAAAGCCGTACCGCCGCTGGCATCTTTTCGCGCACGCGGCCAATATCGCCTTCATCGACGTGCGACTCGATCCACAGGTGACGCAGGTCGCCGATGCGCAGCAGGTTTTGATTGATGCCTACGACCTCGCCTTTTTCGATGCGGCGCTTGAGGATGACGCCCTCCATCGGCGAGCGCACGTCGGCATCGCGGGCCCGCGCGCGCAGCGAAAGCACGCCTGCTTTTTGGCGCAGAGCGTCTGTACGCAGCGCAATCTTGGCATCTTGTTGTTGCGCGCGACTGCTGGTGATCTGAGCTTCCAGCGACGCAACTTGGGTTCGTGCGCGCTCTACCTCTAGCGGTACACCGGCCCCGGATGCCAGTAGCTTTTCAGCGCGGGCTTGGTCGGCTTTGGCCTGTGCCAGCTGCGCGCGCAGCGAGGCTTCTTGACCTGCCAGTGCTGCAATCTGAGGCGCTGCTGATGCGCGCTCCTGCGCCGCCGCTAGCTCGACCCGACCGCGTGAGACATCAAGCCCCAGCGTCGGTGCATCGATTCGTGCTAACAGCTGATCTTCTTTTACCAAGTCGCCTTCGCGCACGGTCAGCTCGATGATGGGACCGGCGATGCGCGCCTTGACCTCCACCCGATCCTGCGCCTCGATGGTGCCAGAGGCATAGACTGCTTCGACTGCAGTTCCGCGCAGCACGGGGCCGGTCTGAACCTGTAACGGCTTGAAAAGCTTGTTGTAGGTAATGAGGCTGCCAGCCCCTAAGACGATCGGTAACAGTAGCCAGCGCGCTTGCATGATGGATTGTCTCAGACGATAGGGCGTTGCTGGGCAAACTGCAATCTGGCGCGCGTCGGCGTTAGGTTCCCACTGGCAGCCACAAAATGCAGTGCGCGGACGATTGGCCCGTCACCTGCGTACTTTGACTGCGCGGGCTCACTTGGTGGTAGCAGTCGGAAGCAGAAGTGCTACGTTCCGCCGCAGGTTACGAGGTCGACAGCACTGCGTGATGCGGCTCGTGCCATCATCTCGACGACGCTTGAATACGCGATCCATTTGAGTCTGCTTTTCGACGATTTTTAAGGAGGAGTTCCATGCAAGTTCTGTTTCCGAGTGAGGCTCGCGGCTCTGCTGCTCTGCGACTTGTCGCACCTGCACGGGGTCGACGTAGGCTGCTTGGCTGCGGCGCGGGCGTGACTGGAGCTGGGCTGCCTGTGCTTGTGGCCGCGGCTCTGCTGGCGTGTGCTTTTCTGCTCCCGACCGCTGCGTGGGCGCAGGCCTCTGCCATGGCGGCTGCACCGTCTGCGCAGCCGATGCTGTCGCTACCCAAGACCGCCAATACTCCCGACCCAGAGTTTGGGCATGCGCTGGCCGTTCGTGCGCGCTGGATGACGGTGCCGGGCTGGACAATTGGCCCGTACTTGGCGGCGCACACCGAGCTCAATGACGGTTGGTCCGTGGGCCTTGAATACCTGGCGCGCAGGCCGGGCTTTGATGTCGTGGTGTCGCTTGACTACAGCTGGTTAGAAGCGCGCTCGGGAAACTTTCTGGGCAAGAACAACAACCCGGTGACAGAGAATCACTTTACGCGCTTTGACAAGCTCAGCTCGCTGTCGGCGGACGTATCGCTGATTGGCCACTGGAACCTGACGCCGTGGATGGAGATGCGCTTCGGCGCGGGCCTCGGCATTGGTTACGTCTTTGGCGACATTTATCAGATCACCAACAACTCAGGCTGCACCGCTGACAATGCGGGCGATCCTACCAAGTGCTTTCCGAAAAACGTCGGCCCGATCTCCGAGGTCAACGCCGGCACCGTAACCAAGCTGGAGTCGGTGCGCTGCTCGCCTGACTTTGTGGACGGCGGACGCGATACGCCCTCGAGCCCTTGCTACCGCAAGACCGATACGTACCCGTTTAACGTCCGAGTGGTGCCGGTGCTAAACGTGCTGCTGGGCATGCGCTTCCGCCTGCATCGCAACGTGTCAATGCACCTCGACGGTGGCTTTCGCTTGGCCGGCTTTTACCTCGGCGCTGGCCCCGAGTTCCGCTTCTAAAAGCGTGGCACTCTAGAACCCCGCCCCTTCTTCCTTCTCTGTTACCGCTTTCACTTCTTCCTGTTTTGGTTCCCTGCGTTTCTGCTCGCCCGGCGCATTGGCTCTGGCACGGTAGCGGCTGGCAAATTGCACCCAGGAATATTCGGCAGTAAAGCTCACATTATTGCGCTTTGGTGAGGCGGAATTGCCTGCAGCGGTGGCGCCGTGTCACATCTGCACCTCACTGAACGCGCGACGTTGTGACTTTGGATTATTGCGACTTGTCGACGCGAACATGGCAGGCCAGCAAATGTCAGGCGGGGGCCTAGCGGGCTGGCACAGATTACGCATAGCTTGCTGGTAGTTGCGCCGCTCTGGCTCTGCCGAGCTGAGCCAACAATCCAAACGACTTGAAAGGAGCAATTCTCATGAAGAAATTTTCTGCAATGCTAGCGTTCGGTCTCTCGCTGTCCCTGGTCTCCCCGGTGTTCGCTGAGGACACCACGGCGGCTCCTGCCGCTGAAGGCGCTGCCAAGCCTGCCAAGAAGGCCAAGAAGGCCAAGGCAGAGGTAGCTCCAGCTGGCGACGCCGCCAAGGCTGAGGCCCCCAAGGCCGATGCTCCCAAGGCTGACGCTGCCAAGCCAGAGGGCGAGGCCAAGCCTGCTAAGGCTGGCAAGAAGGCCAAGAAGGCCGAGCCAAAGGCTGAGACCAAGTAGTCAACCGCTAGGGGCTTTGGCCCTTGGCTGCAGTCAGTGAAGGCGCAAGCCAGCTGCTGACGGCAAACCTTAAAAGGCTCTGCACTTAACGGTGCAGGGCCTTTTTTGTTGTTGGGGCGCAGCGAATGCAAACAAGATTTGCGTGCCTGACACTGCTGGCGTGTATCGTTGCCTCGTGAGCCGCCTAGACCAAGCCCTCTGGACGCGCTTTTTGCGGGGCGTCGTGCTGCTATTTTGCTGTAGCTGTGGCCAGCAGATTCCGCCGCTGCTGCTGACGATCCTGCCTCCGGTGGGAGCCACGGTCGGGCGTGAGCTGACGGTGCCCCTGCTGGTGCAAGGAAGTGAGGAGCTGCTTCAGTGGTCGTGGGAGTCGCTGACTACTCCAGAGCTGGGCAAGCGGCTGCGGCGTCCTTCGCTCACGACCTACTCGCGTGGCCGCGCGGTGTGGCGCTGGACGCCGATGGCCGACGACGCAGGCGAGCAAGAAGTGGCGTTCTCTGTCAGCAGCGCGCAGCAGCAGGTGGAGGAGCACGTCAAGTTCGTGGTTGCAGTCGGTGGTGACCCGCCCGTTTTTCGCGAGCCGGTAGGGGAGGGCACGACCCTTGATCTGCGGCAGACAGCATGCGCAGCGGTAAGCGTCGCCGTAGAGTCGAGCGCTGCTGCGATGGTGGAGCTGTCGCTGGAAGATGCGCCCGAAAATGCCGCCTTTGCCCAGACCTCAGATCTGACCGGGGAGCTGCTGTTTTGTCCGTCCGATGCGCAGATTGCAGCAGAGACGATTTATC
>JAGNNG010000067.1 GCA_017990795.1 Deltaproteobacteria bacterium | reverse complement strand
TTCCCGGCAGTGAAGGCGACCTCGAGGATGAGGGCATCTTTGCCGAGATCAACATCACGCCGCTGACCGATATCTTCTTGGTGCTGCTGATTATTTTCATGGTCACCTCGTCGGTGATGGCCGATGCAGGAGCCAAGAGCGGCATGCGCGTAAACCTGCCCAAAGGGGCCATGCGCGAGGTCGCTACGGCAGCGCAAGACATCACCATCGCCATTACTTCAGACGGCAAGATGGTGGTCAAAGGCAAGCCGGTCGATGCCGGGGAGCTGGCGGCGATGTTCGCGCAAGCCAAAGCGCAGAGCCCAGATACCCAGATCATCGTCCAAGCCGACGAGTCCACACATCACGGGCGGGTTGTCTCGGTGATGGAGCTGGCGAAGACGGCGGGACTAAATCGTCTCGCGATCGCGACCCGGCGCGGGCGCTGATGGCGGGCGCTTGGCTGGGCTGTCGCGCTCCTCGCGGACATTCCTAGCGCTAGCGGTCGAGTCGGTAAGAGCAGCATTGCGGGTGCTCGGCGCGCCCGAAGCCACCGACGCAGCAGCATCGACCGGACGAGCGGAGAGCATCAGTCGCAGGGAGTGGCTGACACGGGGCCGCTCCTGGCCGAGCGGACCCAGGTCGTAGTCGAGCCACAAAGTACAGCCCACGGCATCATCTACCCAGTGAATCGCGGAGGGCTGATGCGATGGCGAAACGACCGTCTCGTGCTGCACTCGCGCCAGCTGCTCGGCCAGCTCGCAGGTGTACTGGATGGCCGCACGCAGTGTGGTGAGCTGACGCGAGAGCACGCGCTGCATCAAGCCGCCGCTGCCCGGTAGACCCAGACAGACATCCATCTCGATGCGATCATCGACTGTGGCAGGGAAGTCGCGCAGCTGAAGCAGCGTCGGACTGCGCTCACTCGCACGCGGAGAGCTGGCACTGGCTGCAGCCCGCGCTTTTACCGGATGACTGATTCGAGAGCTTCGACGGAACAACGGCGATACCTTGGCGGCTGGAAGAAGCACAGGACATGCCAAGATTCACGACGCTGCGACGACGCTGCACCGCCAGAGTGCGAGGTTGAAGACGGCACGCGGCGACCGATATGTAGGACCTCAAGTCCTTGGTCTTCCTGGATTGTGCTGCGGAGAAGGTCCGCGTTAACACGACATCCAAGCCGCAACCACAGCAACCTGGTGGGGACAGCTGTGCCACTTGCTTGGGTCTACTGACCTCAGCGAGCGCACAATGGGGCATTCAGCCCAGGTTTCGCTGGGTACTGCAGTGCACCCAAGCGATCACTACTACTTTCGCTACCGTCGTGCAGCCAGCCACGCAGGTAACTTTGTGCGAGAGAAGGGAGTCGAACCCTTAAGCCTTCCGGCGCCAGATCCTAAGTCTGGTGCGTCTGCCAATTCCGCCACTCTCGCGAAGAGGCGCCTTATCCTAGCCAATTCAAAGCAAATAAGGCTTGGATTATTTTCAAAAAAAAAGCCGTAGTCGAGGACTACGGCTGATTTAGTGGGTCCAGTAGGAATCGAACCTACAACAAACGGATTAAGAGTCCGCTGCTCTACCAATTGAGCTATGAACCCGATTCAAGCTTGCTACTAATTGCCGATAGTCTACCAACCTGTCAACATAAATTTCTGGTGCGCCTGGAGCGACTCGAACGCCCGACCCACGGATTCGAAGTCCGTTGCTCTATCCAACTGAGCTACAAGCGCCAACTGAACTACAAGCCAGAACTGAGCTACTTACGCTAATTACCTGTGTCTGCAAGGACACCTGTATTGATACGAACTAGGCCGCGTGTATCAGTGGATTTGCTAGTACCTACGGTATGTCGCAATCGCTGAGGTCTGCATGTGACTATCAAAAGCAGCGAACGGGGCGCAAGAGAAAAATTTGGGAAATTGCTTTTATTTAGCGTAGCGCGTCGCGAGCCGGAACAAATCGCGTACGCCTCCGGTCAGAACACCGACCGTAACCGCCCGCGCTGGCGACTAGTAGTAGTCGTCGCGCCCATCGTCAGCGGACCCAGCGGCTCCGGAGTCTCGATCCTGAGCATGACCACCAAAGCCTAAGTCACCGCGACGAGATGGCTCCGCCGAAGCTGCGCCGCGACGACCGGGCGGTGGCTGACTGACAAATGCTGGTTCATCGTCTGAGAGGCCGAGCACCTTGATCTCACCTTCGTCCCGTCGGCCAGGACAGACCCGCTGCAAGATCGACCAGACATTGCGGCGAATGTCGTCAAGCGCTCGCGCTTCCGGCGCGGCGTCTACGATCTTGCCGATATAGGTCTCTTCACCGCTGCGCAGCACACATAGGTAGCGCGTCTCCCCGGCATCGGTCGGTTCAAAGAAGATGCGATCGCGCTGTGGGCACTTCTCAAGCTGCTCTCTCATGCGACCATCAATGCGGACACCGACAAACAATTTTCTATGGGGATCGACTCGCATGGTCAGTGTGGGCACGCTAGCATCCGGGCGATGGACGCGTCAAACCCTGCGCCCGAGCATCTGCCAACCCCGGGAAGCCTGGCTCTCGACGAAGACCTAGGTGCGCTACCTAGCGGCTGGGTGGCTTACCTGCTGCGCTGCTCAGATGGCACCTTCTACGCGGGCTGCAGCAACAATGTCGCCAAGCGACTGCGCGCGCACGGGGCCGGTCAGGTTAAGTACACTCGGGGCCGCCTGCCGGTCGAGCTCGTCTTCGTAACGCCTGAGCCGAGTCGTGGGGCGGCTCTGTCGACAGAAGCTGCGATTAAGCGACTGCCGCGAGTGCTCAAGATGACTCTTGGCGAGCAAAAAGGCTGTGTTAAGGTGCGGCGCACATGATTTCCAAATCAGCACTGGGTCGCGCTCTGGTTACTACAGCTCGGCCAAGGATCAGCGAGGCAGCGATGACGCGCTCAGACCACAAGAGTCGGCGCGGACTGCTCGGGGCAAGAACGCTCGCCGCGGTGGCAATGTCATTAGCGCTGAGCAGCGGCTGCGGCCCGGCTGCTGACGAAGGGCCGGTTTCATTTGCGCAGATTCGACCGCTCTTAAAGCCAAGCTGTGCGCTCAGCAGCTCTTGCCACGCTTCATCGGCATCGATCTCGGGCAACTTGTCGCTTTCGGAAGCAGACGCCTACTGCGCACTGGTCGGCACGAGCCAAGGTCAGACTACGCGCAGCACTGCGAAAGCCCAATTTCCAAGTCGGGTCGTGGCAGGAAACGTGGACGCGAGCTTTTTGTACAAGAAACTGACGATACGCGCGCCCGAGGCTGGCGTCAGCACAGCACAGGGTCAAGCGATGCCACCAGGCCAGCCCTGGACCGATGCCGATCTGTCGCTGGTAAGACGCTGGATTGCTGGTGGCGCGCAAAATGACAGCGGCACTGCGGCCCCAGGCGGCTGCAACTAGGACCAATATCTACCTTTACCGGTCCGCGCAAATCCTGGACACTGCAAGGAAAGTGCAGGACGGTAAGACCCGCCAGCCCGGATGTCCGGGCTCGCAGCACAGAACGTAAAAATAGGAATCGGTGCCCCGAACAGCTCGGGGCCGCACCCTGGCGAACACGGAGTTCCCGTCGACACCGCGTTTGTCATCTGGTTGGTTAAAGAGAGGCGATGATGCAGGGCTCCCCCGTTTCGTTCGAGTTCGAAGAGGTATCTCCAGTCGAAAAGCGCCTAAAAGTCGAGGTCGCAAGTGCGCAGGTCAATGCCAAGCTGGATGAAGGCTTCCGTCAGCTGACCCAGCAGGTCAATCTGAAGGGCTTTCGCAAGGGCAAGGCTCCTCGATCGCTGCTCGAAGGGATGTTTGGCAAGAAAGTGGCCGAAGACGCAGCACGCGATCTGGTCCAAGAGAGCATGATGTTCGTCGCCAGCCAGCACGAGCTGCGGATGGTGTCGGAGCCGATGCT
The DNA here is from genome assembly GCA_017990795.1 of Deltaproteobacteria bacterium. Taxonomy (GTDB): domain Bacteria; phylum Myxococcota_A; class Polyangia; order Palsa-1104; family JAEUJZ01; genus JAGNNG01. Next base: position 4,045 of record JAGNNG010000067.1, on the reverse strand, counting down.
GGAAGCAATGCCGGTGGCCAAAAAGAACGAGCCACTGCGCTACACCGCTCGCATCGAGCTGGTGCCAACCATCGAAGTCAAAGACTGGCAGGGCATCGAAGTCACCCGCCGCCCCGGCAAAGTGACCGACGAGCAAGTTGACCAAGCCATCGAGCGCAAGCGCCAAGCGCACACCGAGATGGTTCCGGTTGAGGGTCGCACGATCGCCGAGAACACCGACGTGCTGAGCATCTCGCTGTCGGGCAAGCTCGCGCACCTGACCTATACCGACAAAGAGATGAGCGTGGATCTGTCGCGACCGCAAAATGCGCCGCTGCCCGGTCTGGCCGAAGTGCTGCTGGGCATCCCACTGGATGCATCCGGTCACGCTGTGGATCTAACGCTGCCGACCGCAGACCTGCCGCCCGAACTGGCTGGCAAGACCGGTCACTTTAAAGTCACGGTCAAGACCGCTCACATCAAGCGCCTGCCCGAGTTGAACGATGACTTTGCCAAGGACACCGGCGAGGCCGACACGTTGGCAGAGCTCAAGGAGAAGATCCGCACCTCGCTGCTAGAGGAAGACACCGAGTCGGCCAAGCATGAGACGCGGCTGGAGCTAGTCGCGGAGCTGCTGAAGCGCAACCCGGTGCCGCTGCCGACGATGCTGGTGCAGCGCCTGATGCGCAACCTGCTGGAGAATCAGCGCGGTCGTATGCAGCTCGAGATGCGCATCTTCAACGATCAGCGCAAAGAAAATCCCGAGGCCAAGTACCAGCCTGCGACGCCTGAGCAGCTGAATCAGGCCGCTCATGCTGAGGCCGTTCGCAACCTCTCGATCGAGTTTGTGATGATGGCGCTGGCCGACCAAGAGAAGGTCGAGCTGACCGAAGCCGACCTCGAGAAGCACCTGACCGAGATGGCACAGGAGCAGGACAAGAGCGTCGCTCGCCTCAAGGCCGAGCTGCAGCGCGAAGATCAGGGGCTACAGCAGCTCCGGGGTCAGCTGCGACTAGAGATGGCTCTGGATGTCCTTGAGTCCAAGGCCAAGATCACCGAAGGCGCAGCGGCCTAACGCGCTGGTTCCTCTGTCACAAAGCGAGCTATCACGTAGCTGTGGGCTGACCACGGGGCGTCGATAGCTCGCTTTGGACCCATCCACCGCTGGCGAACATCCCCAGCCGAGAGAACCTAAATATTCGTCCCGGTCGCTTGGCTCCGACCGGAACAGGCAAGCAACGCACCCGCAGCCGAAAACCCGAGGATCACGCCCCCATGCAGAACCGCCAGACAGCAAACGGTGCCGTTTCCCCGTCGATGTCGTACCTCATCCCTACCGTCGTCGAGCAGACCCACCGTGGCGAGCGCGGCTGGGATATTTTTTCGCGCCTCCTCAAAGACCGCATCATCTTCCTGGGCACCCAGGTCGACGACATGGTCGCCAATACCATCATCGCGCAGATGCTCTTTCTGGAGTCTGAGGACCCCGACAAAGACATCATGCTCTACATCAACTCGCCCGGTGGCATGGTCACGGCGGGCCTGGCCATCTACGACACGATGCAGTTTATCCGCTGCGACGTGGCCACCTTCTGCATGGGCCAAGCGTCATCGATGGGCTCGTTCCTGCTCGCCGCTGGCGTCAAGGGCAAGCGCTACTCGCTGCCAAACTCGCGCATCCTGATTCACCAGCCGCTCGGTGGATACTCGGGACAAGCGACGGACATTGATATCCACGCGCGCGAGATCCTGCGCACCCGCGACCGCTTGATCGAGCTTTATTCCAAGCACACCGGCACCGCAGAGGAGCGCTTCCGCCGCGACATGGAGCGTGACTACTTCATGAGCGCAGACGAGGCCAAAGCGTACGGCCTTATCGACGAAGTGCTGGTCAAAAAGAAGCCAGAGCACCCGCCCGCAAAGTAAGAGTGTTTCGATGCTGGGCGGCGGCGGGGTGACGCCTCCCGGCAGCAAGTAGCACCTGCGCAGACAGCGGGCACAAGGACTGGAAGATGGCAAGCGATCTAGAGAAGCGGCGAGACGATATGCAGGGCCTGTCGTGCTCTTTCTGTGGCAAGAGCCAGAAGGAAGTGCGCAAGCTCATCGCCGGCCCAACGGTGTACATCTGCGACGAGTGCATTGGGCTGTGCAACGACATCATCGCCGAGGAAATCGAGAAGGAAGAGCAAACATTTGGCACCACCTCGATTCCCAAGCCTGCTGAGATCAAGACCGTCATCGACGAGTACGTGATCGGGCAAGAGCGCGCCAAGAAGATCTTGGCCGTCGGTGTTCACAATCACTACAAGCGCATCGAAGCCAAGCTCGGGCCTGATGAGACGGAGCTGCAGAAGTCCAACATCTTGCTGATCGGCCCGACGGGCTGTGGCAAGACGCTGCTGGCGCAGACGCTGGCGCGCATCCTCAACGTGCCGTTTGCGATCGCCGATGCGACTAACCTGACCGAGGCTGGCTACGTTGGTGAGGACGTTGAGAACATCATCGTCAACCTGCTGCAAAATGCCGACCACGACGTCGAGCGCGCTCAGCGCGGCATCGTCTACATCGACGAGATCGACAAGATCGCCCGCAAGAGCGACAACCCCAGCATCACCCGCGATGTCTCGGGCGAAGGTGTGCAGCAGGCGCTGCTAAAGATCTTGGAAGGCACCGTCTGCAATGTGCCCCCAAAAGGCGGTCGCAAGCACCCGCAGCAAGAGTTTTTGCAGATCGACACCACCAACATCCTGTTTATCTGCGGCGGCGCGTTTGTGGGCCTGGCTGACATCATCGAGCAGCGCGTCGGTCAAAAGACGATGGGCTTTGGCGCCAACATTGTCTCCAAGCACGAGAAAAAGGTGTGGGACTTCCTCAAGGAAGTGCAGCCGGAGGACTTGCTCAAGTACGGCATGATCCCCGAGTTTATTGGCCGTCTGCCGGTGATTGCGCCGCTGCACGAGCTAGCGGAAGAGGCGCTGATCGACATCCTCACCAAGCCGCGCAATGCACTGGTGAAGCAGTATCAGAAGCTGTTTGAGATGGATGGCGTGAAGCTCCGCTTTACCAAGGGCGCGATGAAGGCGGTGGCGCACGAAGCGCTGCAGACCAAGAGCGGCGCACGCGGCCTACGCGCCATCGTCGAGGGCATCCTGCTGGAGACGATGTACGAGATTCCGTCCAAGCCGAACATCAAAGAAGTGCTGGTCAACGAGGAAGTTGTCGAGCAGCACCAGCCACCGCTGCTGATCTATCACCAGAAAGAGCCTGTCACCGAGGCTCCTGGAACTAAGAGCGCTTCCTAGTCGCGCGCCAGTTCGCTGCACTTTTGGACGCTAAAAGCCTGGCGTCTCCATCGGTCCTTCACTTTTTCCCAAGATAAACTGCTGCACCACAGGGTCGGCGCTACGGCGAAGCTCATCGGGGCTGCCCAGCGCGTGGACACGACCCTGATACAGCATCGCCACCCGATCCGCCGTCGACATGATCGACGTTAGATCGTGTGACACCACGATCGCAGTGACGCGCAACTCGCGCGCTAGCTGACGAATCAGCGCATCTACGCGGCGCGCGCTGACCGGATCAAGGCCGGTCGTGGGCTCATCAAAGAGCATGTATTCAGGCTGCATGGTCAGCGCGCGGGCAATCGCGACACGCTTGCGCATTCCGTCGGACAGCGTGGCCGGGAAGTGCTCGGCAAAGTCGGCCATGTGGACCTTGGCCAAAAAGGTCAGGGCCTCAGTTCGCGCAGCGGCAGGCTTTAGACCCCGATGCTTGCGCAGTGGCAGCGCCACGTTATCCACCACCGACATCGAGTCAAACAGCGTCGCATGCTGAAACACCATCGCGCAGCGCCTGCGCACCGCGTAAAACTGCTGCTCGCTGTATCGATCGATGCGCTCACCGTCGAGCCAGATCTCGCCGCGATCAACATTTAGCAGGCCTATCAGGTGCTTGATCGTGACTGACTTGCCGACGCCCGAAGCGCCGATGATGAACATGATCTCGCCGCGCGCCACGGCCAAGGTCAGGCCGCGCAGGACCTCGTGACCGCCAAAGGACTTCCAGA
>JAGNNG010000066.1 GCA_017990795.1 Deltaproteobacteria bacterium | reverse complement strand
TGCACCACAATCAGGCCGCTAAAGCCGGGGTACAGCTTGTTTTCGACGATGAGGGCGGCCTCATAGACGATGACCTCGGCGCCGCTGAGCATGGCGGCCTGCATGCGGCGGGCGCTCTCGGCGGCAATCTCGGGGTGGGTGATGCGGTTTAGCTGCTTTAGGGCGGCCTCGTCCCCGAATACTCTGGCCGCGAGCTTCTGGCGGTCGATTGCCAGGGCCTCAGTCGCACCGTCTTGGGGCGCGGTCCTCAAGATCGACGGCCCAAACGCCGCTACCAGGCGCTGGTAGGCAGGCTGCCCAGGCTCCACTACGAAGCGGGCAACCTCGTCGGCGTCGATGACCTGGGCGCCTAGCTCACGCAGCATGCGGGCGACGGTACTTTTGCCACTGGCAATGCCCCCAGTAAGGCCAATCACCAGCCCCAGCGAGCGTTTGGTGTCAGGGCTTGGCGCTTTTGAAGGAGGCGTACTGTCACTTGCAGGCTGCGTCATGGTCGGTGGCCTCAGCTTACGTCGGGTTAAGCAGAGCAGCCCGGTGGCAGGTTCGAGGTGCAGGCGTTGGGCGTGCAGCCGTACTGCTTGGTGCCGCTGTCCTGGGTGCAGCCGGCGCCTTCCCCACACTCGCTGAGGGCAGGCTTCATTGGGTCGCACAGCATGGTGCAGAAGTAGGTCTTGCGCGCCGTCGTATTGCCGATGGCAGAGCAGACGGTGGCCCCGGTGTTGGCGCGGCACTCACTGCCTTGCGGATCGGTGCAGTACTTGCCGACGCCCTTGGTGTTGCCGGTGTCGCCGGGCTTGCCGCAACAGGACAAGGTGGCCAGGTCGGTGCTACCGCCCATGTCGGTCTGGCTGCCGCCGCTGTCACAGCCCGCACCAAACAGCGCCACGCTGGCAGAGAGGAGTGCTGCTACAGAACAGAACAAAGTGGTCTTGTGTATGTGCATGACAGCAGGGTAGGGCGCGTGGAATTGAAGTGTCAACTTCTCGGCAAAGCGCTGACAGCTGCTGGCCTTATCTGCAAATGTCGGATGCGAGTATTTCAATCAAAGTTGGCGCAAGCGTGGGCCGCACTTTCCGCTCCGGAGTATACTTTTCATGAGGGAGAACTCATGGCTGCGGCTTTTTCTGCTGATGCGTTGCTGCAGTCTATTGCTGATGCGGTAGTTGCTTACGATAGTGCCTTTCAAATCACTTTCTGGAGCCAGTCAGCAGCGAAGCTCTTTGGTTGGAATGCTGCTGAAGCTATCGGCCAATCAATCCTCAAGCTGCTAAGTCTGCGCGTGCCCTGTGAAGTAAAGCTGGATGCCCTAGAGCAGCTGCGCAATGCCGGGTCTTGGAACCTGCAGATGGAGCTGCGCACCAAGGACCGCGAGCTAATTACCGTTAATGTCTCGGTTGACTCGGTTTTTACAGAGGACGGCCAGCTGAGCGGCTACGTATCGACATTCAAGCGCTTGGCGCCAGATCAGCAGGCGCTGTTCAATTATCAAAAAAGCACCGAGATATTCCACAACTCGTCGGACATTATTGTCATTGTCGATATTGACTGGGTGGTGCGCTCGTGGAATTCGGCGGCAGCGCGCAGCTTGAAGCGCAGTGCCAGCGAGGTCTTGCATACGCCGCTGCTGCAGGTGCTGGCAGGGGCGATGCCACGGCTGCCGCTGCTACGCCTGAGACGGGAGCTTCAGCGCTGTGGCCGCGCCCATCGCGAGCTGAACCTGACTGGCGCTGACGGCCAGCGCCTGGTGCTGGATACCGAGATCTCTGAGATTCGCAGCAATAGTAATGCCCTACTTGGTTATCTTGCTATTGCCCGCGATTTGACTGAAATCAAGCGCATCGCGAATGATTACAAAACCAGTGAAATGCGCTTGCGCGCTTTGATCTCGATAATTCCTGATAGTTTCTTTCTTGTGAATCGCAGCGGCAAGATTGTTGACTATATGATTGGCGAAAATCTCTCGAAAGAAGCCTTGCCCGTTTCTGGTTGCTCCTCGCGTAAGTGTCTTATCGGTTGTGATATTGGTTCTGTATTCAAAGACTTGCATCTCCAGCTTGCCCAAATCATCAATAAGTGTCTGTCTGAGTCGCGCATCTTCTATTTTGATTATGAAGAGAAATCCGCTGCTGCCACGCGACAATCGGTATTTCGCGTTATTGCCGCTGGTCAGGATGAAGTACTGATTATTGTTCAAGATGTGACGGAACAGAAGCAAACCCAAAACCAGCTGCGCGAAAGTGAAGAACGCTTCCGCGCTTTGGTTGAGCAGAAGCCTGTGGGCATCTGCGTGATGCAGGATGGTCGCTTTTCATATGTAAATCCCAAGGTCTGCGAGCTCTTGGGTTATTCGCGGGCTGAGCTGATGGCGATGACGACCCGGGACATTCCGATCCTTCCGGAGGACTTGTCTTTCGCGCAGCAGCGTCGGAAAGATCGCCTGGCAGGGCAGTACGTGCCGCCGTATATCCTGCGCCTGCGACGCAAGGACGGCAGCTTGGTTTATTTAGAGACGCACGTATCCACCATCCAAAACCAGGGGCGTCCGGCGGGGCTGCTGACGGTGATTGATGTCAGCGGGCGCCTGCTTGCTGAGCATGCCCTGCGCGAGAGCGAGGAGCGCTACCGGACGCTTATTCATACGCTGGAGCAGGGCGTGCTGATGCTGGGCTCTGACGGTCGCGTGGTCACTTGTAACGCCGCCGCCGCGCGGCTGCTGGAGATGTCCGAGGAAGAAATCCTGGCTGCCCCTGCCGACTGGGATCGCTGGCCGCTGCTGACGGAGGAGCTAATGCCGCTGGCTTCCGGTCAGGCGCCGGGACAGGTCACGCTGCGCACTGGACTTTCGCAGCTTGGCACCGTGCTGTCGCTGCGCTTGGCCTCGGGACAGCTGCGGCTGCTGTCGTTTACGACGCGCCCGCTGTTTCGGCCCGGTCAGCCGCAGCCTTATGCCGTGGTCGTCTCGATCCTGGACGTCACCGAGACCAAGCGCACCCAGGAGGAGCTGTTTATTCGCGCGTTTTACGACCCCCTGACCGGGCTGCCCAATCGCGCCTTGTTTTTAGATCGGGTGGGTCGGGTGCTCTCTTCTGCGCGTCGGGCCGACCAGCTGGCGGCGGTGTGTTTCTTGGACCTGGATGGGTTTAAGGACGTAAACGATGTTCACGGTCATGCCATCGGGGACGAGCTGCTAAGGCAGGTCTCCAATCGCTTGCTGCGCTGCGTACGCGACGGTGACATGGTGGCTCGTATGGGCGGGGACGAGTTTACGATGCTGCTTTGCTCGCTGCAGGATGCTGCCGACGCGATTCGCATTGCCCAGCGCATCCTGCAGGCGCTGCGACGGCCCTTTTTGTGCGCGGGGCGCTCGGTCCTGATCTCGGCCAGCGTGGGCATCAGCATCGCCCCCCGAGACGGCACCGGCACCGACATCTTGCTGCGCAAAGCGGACGTCGCCATGTATCAAGCCAAAAGTCAGGGCAAAAACTGCCTGTACGTCTTTGAGCCTGATCCAGATGGAAGCTCTGACCGCCTGGGCCAAGCCTAGCGCTTTCTTGAGCCGCCCCATTCAGGCTGGCAGCCGGGGCGGTCTTCTCGGCGCTCAGCCGGTGATGGGAAGGGGCCCAGCTCGCTTCCCCACCTGACGCACACCGGTGTACTGCACGGTACGGAATCAGGCGCAGTTGCTATAATTCCGGCATGCATCTGGTGTGGCAGAAGCTGCGGCTTTTCCTCCGCGCGCTGACGATCTTGTTCCTGGTGGTACGGACCGCTCTGCGCTACGGCCTCGGCTGGACTTGGCTGCGGCTGCGCGGGCGTCCTTTGTCCGAGCGCCAGGCGTTTTTCGGTACCTGCGTGCTGGCGCTGTTTCGCAGCCTGGGCGCGACGTTTATCAAGGTCGGCCAGATCATGTCGACGCGGCCCGACTTGCTGCCGCCGCATGTGATCGCAGCTTTGTCGCGGCTGCAGGACGATGTGGGACCGTTCCCGTTTGCCCAAGTCCAGCGCACCATCGAAGAAGACCTGGGGCGGCCCCTAGCCGAGCTGTTTGCCGAGTTTTCGCCGCAGCCGATTGCCTCAGCCTCAGTCGCGCAGGTGCATCGCGCGCGCCTGCCCAGCGGCGAGCTGTGCGCCATCAAAGTCCGCCGTCCCGATATCGAGGAGCTGTGCGCCTTTGACTTGCTGGTGATGCGCCTGTACGCGCGCACGCTGGAGCTCATCCCCTCGCTGCGACTCTTGGCCCCGCTGCAGAGTGTCGAGCAGTTTGGCCGCGCGATTGCGATGCAGCTCGACTTCACCATCGAGGCGCGCAACAACGTGCGCTTCCAGAAAAACTTTGCCGGTGATCCCGACGTCGTGGTGCCCAAGCTGTATCCGGCGCTGTGCAGCCGTCGCGTGCTGGTGATGGAGTTTATCGAGGGCTTCAAAATCCTCGACTTCAAAAAGACCCAGTTTGAGCCACGTCGCCTGGGCCAGATTGGCTTTCGCGTGATGCTCAAGATGGTGTTTGCCGACGGGTTCGTCCACGCCGACCTGCATCCGGGCAACCTGCTGGTGACGCCGCAGGGCCAGGTCGCGCTGCTCGATCTGGGTCTGGTCGCCGAACTGGACGACGAGCACCGCACCGCCTTTGCCCGCTACTTTGCTGCGTGGTCCACGGGCGACGGCAGGACCATGGCCGACATCATGGTGCGCCACAGCCCCTCGCCGCACATTCAAGATCCGGTCGGCTTCACCGCCGCCATCCAGGAGTTTGTGAATCGCCTGCACGGCAAGCGCCTGGGCGAGGTCGAAGTCGCTGCCGTCGTCTTTGGCATGCTGCAGATCCTGCGTCGCTACCGCGTGCGCGTAAACGCCACCTTCACCATGGTCAACATCGCCATCGCCGTCACCGAGGGCATCGGCAAGCAGCTCGATCCCACCCTCGATCTGCTGGCCGAAGCGATGCCGTTTTTTATGGCGCTGAAGCTGTAGCCGCTCGCTTCAGCGCGCCAGGTTGACTAGGTGTGCTCGCGGGTCTTGCGGAACTCGATGCCGGGCCACTTGTCGATGGTGTGGCCCAGTCGCCACTCGTTTTCCGCCAGGTAGGTCAGGTTGTCGTCGATGTCCAGCGCCAGGTTGTGCGCCATCTTGGTCTTAAACTCTTCCAGCTTCTTCTTGTCGTCGCTGTACACAAACCGAGCCGTGCCCCAGTCGATGTTTTCGTACACCGCTTCGACCCCGTACTCGTCGCGCAGCCGCGCAATCGTGACATCAAACTGCAGCACGCCGACCGCGCCCAAGATGTAGTCGTTGTTGCGAATGGGCCGCAGAAGCTGCACTGCGCCTTCCTCGGCCAGGTGCAACAGCCCCTTCTCCAGCTGCTTGGACTTTAGCGGATTGAGCAGCCGCACCCGACGGAAGTGCTCCGGCGCAAAGTTGGGAATGCCGACAAACTTTAGCGGCTCTTTGTCCGAGAACGTATCGCCGATCTTGATGGTGCCGTGGTTGTGGATGCCGATGATGTCGCCGGGGAAGGCGTCCTCTACACCGGTGCGATCCTGGGCCATAAAGATGGTGGCGTTGGCGATCTGCACTTCTTTGCCGATGCGGTGGTGGCGCACCTTCATGCCGCGCGTGAACTTGCCCGAGCAGATGCGGAAAAACGCGATGCGGTCCCGGTGCGCCGGGTCCATGTTCGCCTGAATCTTGAACACCACGCCCGAGAAGCTCTCTTCGTACGGCGACACCTCGCGCGTCTGCGTCGGACGTGGGCGCGGCGGCGGCGCAAACTCCAGCAGCGCATCCAGCAGCTCTTGCACGCCGAAGTTATTGACCGCGCTGCCGAAGAATACCGGCGTCTGCTCGCCGCGCAGGTAGCGCTCTTTGCTAAATGGAGCGCTCGCGCCCTGCACCAGCTCTAGGTCGCTGCGCAGCTGCGCCGCCTGCGTCCCCCACAGCTTGTCCAGCTGCGGATCATTTACATCCTCAATCAGCCGCCCTTCCTGCACCCGCTCCGAGCCGGTCGCCGAGAACAGCAGCATCTCTTTGCGAAAGATGTTGTAGGTGCCGCGAAACTGCTTGCCCATGCCCACCGGCCACGACAGCGGCGCGCACTCGATCTTGAGGCGCTCCTCGATGTCTTGCAGCAGGTCGAACGGGTCGCGGCCTTCGCGGTCCATCTTGTTGATAAACGTGATGATCGGCGTGTTGCGCATCCGGCACACGTCCATCAGCTTCTTGGTCTGCGCCTCGACGCCTTTGGCGCTGTCGATGACCAGCAGCGCCGAGTCCACCGCCGTCAGCACGCGATACGTATCTTCCGAGAAGTCCTGGTGGCCCGGCGTATCCAGCAGGTTGATCTCGATGTCGCTTGGCCCCTCGTCTTCGTGCCCGGCGCGCCGCCCCTGGTAGTTGAACTTCATCACCGAGGACGTGACCGAGATGCCACGCTCGCGCTCGATCGCCATCCAGTCGCTGGTGGCATGCCGCGACGCCTTGCGCGCTTTGACCGCGCCTGCCATCTGAATCGCCCCGCCAAACAGCAGCAGCTTCTCGGTCAGCGTGGTCTTGCCCGCGTCGGGGTGGCTGATGATGGCGAAGGTGCGGCGGCGATCGACTTCGCGCTGAATTTCTTTCTGCAGAGGCGAGGACTTCACAGGTTCCACGGCTGACTCGAGGTGCAAAGGGTAAAGGAGTAACTGCTGGCTGTTACGCGGAAGGCGCCTCTTTTTCCGCCGTCAGTGTCCGCATGTCAAGCGCTGTCAAGCGCTGCAGTACGCCAGCCGCCAGTCGGTACTCTGTGCCCGCCAGTGCAGCGGCAAAGCGGTCGTCATTCGTCGAGCACACGGTTAGCAGTCCCCGCGCCGAGCGCTCCGCCAGCAGCGTCAGCAGCAGCTGCACACCATCGGGGTCAAGGCCATTACTCGGCTCGTCCAGCAGCAGCAGCAACGGGTCCCCGAGCAGCGCCGCCACCAGACAGCACCGCTTGCGCTGCCCAAACGACAGCGTGGACAGCCGCTGCAGCAGGATCGGCGTCACGCCAAGCTGCTCCACCAGCGCAGGCGCGGGCGGCGGCGCGCTCTTGAGCGCCCGATTCAGGTTAATAAACTCCGCCACTAGCAGCTCCGGCAGCTGCTCTGTCGAGTCGGGTACGTAGCCCAGGTGCCTGCGCGCCGCCACGCCACCGCAGCCCAGGACCTCGCCGCACAGTGTGATCTGTCCTGCGTCCGGTTCCAGGATGCCCGCCAAGATTCGCAGCAGGGTCGACTTCCCGGCGCCGTTTTCGCCCCGCAGCACCACCGTCTCGCCCGCCACCCCCTGCAGCGACACTTTGTCGAGGATAGTCCGTCGCCCCAGCTGCTTGCTGAGCCCGACCGCTGACAGCGTTTGCTGCGCGCCTTTGCCTTGTGTGCCCATCATCTGCGTCCTTTAGACTTCCTCGGGATGGGCAGCCAGCTGCTGCTGCCACCGCCGCCGCATGTACCGCGTCAGCGGCGCGGCCCACGACACCGCAATCCCCGACAGCAGCACCGATGCCAGCGCCCAGCCCAGCAGCACGCCTTCATGCAGCGCCCAGGTCGCCGTAATGGCCACCGCTCCAGCCATCAGCTGCACTTTGAGTATGCGGTCGCTGTCATGCTCCTCGCCGCGGCTGCTCCAGCGCAGCAGCACCATCGCCACCTGCGCCGACCACACGCCACACAGCACCGCTTCGATCACCAGTCGTCCGTGCAGCGCCGGACCCACTTGCAGCAGCGCCCCCAGGGCGGCGCCATAGAGCATCGACAGCACCGCAATCGGTAACACTACGGCGGCTTGGCTGCTCCACACCCGGGCAAAGCCGCTGCAGCCGGTCGACTCCAAAAGCCACAGCAGCGAGCGTTCGTTCTGCAGCACCGCGCCCGCCAGTCCTCCTGCTGCCAGCAGCACCAGCGGCCCCAGCACCAGCAGCGAGCGCGTCGCAACTTCCGCCGGTAGCACCAGGTGATTGTTGCGCGTGGCCAAGGTTGCTATCGCCAGCGCCACCGCCAGCA
>JAGNNG010000065.1 GCA_017990795.1 Deltaproteobacteria bacterium | reverse complement strand
TGAGCTGCCGGTGTCGCTACCTGCGGTGCAAAGCTACGAGCCGACCGGTACCGGAGAGAGTCCTCTAGGTGCCGCGACGCACTGGGTCAACTACACCGATCCAAAGACCGGCGAGACGCTGCGGCGGGAGACCGACACCATGCCGGGCAGCGCCGGCTCGTCTTGGTACTTTTTGCGGTACTGCGACCCCTCCAATCAGGAGGCGCCATTTTCTAAAGAGGCGGTCGATTACTGGATGCCGGTCGACCTATACCTGGGCGGGGACGAGCACGCGGTCGGTCACCTTCTATATGCGCGGTTTTGGACCAAGGTCCTGTTTGATGCGGGCCTGATCTCGGTCAGCGAGCCGTTTCAGCGCCTGGTACATCAAGGCATGATCCTTGGTGAAGACGGCGAGAAGATGTCCAAGTCGCGCGGCAACGTCATCAATCCCGACGTGGTCGTACAAAAGTACGGGGCCGATACCCTGCGCCTGTACGAGATGTTTATGGGTCCGCTGGAGCGCGACAAGCCGTGGTCGACGCAGGCCATCGAGGGCTCGTTCCGGTTCCTGCAGCGCACCTGGCGCGTCTTTATCGAAGACTCCGACGAGGATCATCCCGAGCGGCCCACGCGCTGCCTAGTCACTGACGAAGCGCCCGAAGCCGAAGACCTAAAGATCCTGCACAAGACCATCCGCAAGGCGACCGAGGACATCGAAGGGCTGCGCTTTAACACCGCGATCAGCCAGTTCATGATCTTCATCAATCACTTCACCAAGGTTGCGCGTCGGCCTCGGCAGTGTCTGCAGCCGTTTGTGCAGCTGCTAAATCCGTTCGCGCCGCACTTGGCCGAGGAACTGTGGCAGCAGCTCGGCTGCACCGAGTCCCTGACCTACGCGACGTGGCCTAGCTACGATCCGGCGCTGGCCAAGGATGATCAAGTGACGGTGGCGGTGCAGGTGCTTGGCAAGACTCGCGGCTCGGTCGAGGTCGAGCCCGGCGCAGCCCAAGCCACCGTCGAGGAACTGGTCCTGGTGCTGCCTTCGGTGAAGGCGCATCTGGAAGGCAAGACCATCAAGAAAGTGATCTTCGTCAAAGACAAGATCATCAACTTCGTCGTCGCTTAGCACTGCTTACTCGGGTCGCGGGGGCGCTGCTTGGCGTCGCCGCACACCTCTCTCCGTTCTCCCTTTCGTTCGCAGCTACCTCGCTGGCAGTTCGCTCTCATCCCTCTATTTTCTGGGACAGCAGTGGGTCTATCGATCAGGCTCGGGACTTTTGCGCTTGTTCGGCTTGGGTTGCAAAGTTGGGCAAATGTTCGGTTTCCGTACACTCGTAACTAGCTGAAATTCCGAGTGGTTTTCTCGCTTGATGTCATAAGCCCGTGCTAGGTTTTGGACCGAATCCACCAAGCAGCCAGGCTGCTAGAGAGGTCCGCAATGAGGCACAAGAACCCGTCGAAGTCCCTTTCTGTTCGCCCTGCGTCGCGAGCTGGCCGCCACTTGATGGCGACCGCTATTGCTGCGTGCGGCATTTACGCTGCCTGCTCGCCTACCGAAGAGGCAGCAGACATCAACATCGACGCCAACGCGCCCTTCATCGCGATTCCGCGTGCGACCAACGCTCAGACCAAAGCGTTGCGCCAGCGGGCTCTGAAGGCTGCGGGGGTTGTCGACCAGATCGGAGTCGGTGACGACTTCTATCTCGCTATCAACAAGCGCGAGCTTGGCACCGACAAGAAGTGGTTCCTGTCGGCGTACATGAAGCAGTTCTTCCCCGGCGCAGTGCAGTACGGCGCAGCTCGCTCGATGGGCACCCGCGTGGTGTCCTTCCGTCAGCAAAACGGCAAGCTGTTCGTGTTTGACACCGCCAACGGCAAAAAGACCAGCGACACCTTCAACCCAGAGCTTTTGGTTGAAGCCTATCCGGTGGTCACCTATGCGCCGTTTGATCGGATGCCGGGCTCGTCGCAGTTCGTGCTGTTTGATCCAGCCGCGGGCATGAACCGCTTTAGCATCCTGCAGGATGCGTTTGCAGGCGGCTCGCAGCCCGACAAGTTCAACGTCGAGCTGGCCTTCTCGCAGCGCTACCGCTCGCTTCCCGACGGCATCACGTTTGAGGATGTGTTCACCGGCTACGGCAACCTATCCGATCCGAACGCGGGCGATCTGGGCGAAAACCACGCCTACCGTAGCTCCGGCACGCTGGGCATGGCGATTCGTCGCTACTCCGAGACTGCTGGCTATACCGAGAGCCGCGTTTACCGCAGCCCAGAAGGTCAGGACTACTTCTTCCGTGGCGATACGCGCCTGATTCCCAACACCGGCAACATCACCCAGGGCTCCATCAAGTGGGGCGTCTCGTCGACCAAGCCGGTGCAGTGGGTGGTCTCGCCAGACATCGACAAGCTGCAGGCTGACCCGACGTTTGCGGGCATCGACCTGTACGGCGCGATTGCCAAGGGCGTGACCAACTGGAACAGCGTCTTTGGTTACGAGGCTCTGAAGGTCAAGAAGGGCACCGCTGATGACTCGTATGCGGATGACGATACGAACTACATCCTGGTCGACCTAGATCCAAGCTTTGGTGCGGCGTTTGCCAACTGGCGCATCAACCCGAACACCAGCGAGATCCGTGGCGCCAGCGTCTATTTCAGCTCGCTGTGGGCCGAGATTGGCGACATCCTGTTCGACGACGATCCGACGGCCAAGCTGGCTCTGCACTCGGTTGAGCGCCCGAAGGTCCCGGCTCTGCGTTGGGATGCGATGCCTCAGAAGAAGGATGACTCTTGCGTGCTGTGGGCTCCGATTTACAAGGGCACCGGTCGCAACGACGAGACCACCGAGCGTCTGCCTCCGATCCCAGGCTCTGCCAAGCTGACCCGCAAGCAGAAGATCGAGCAGTACATCACCCACGTCGTGCTGCACGAAGTCGGTCACACCCTCGGTCTGCGCCACAACTTTAAGGGCAGCCTGAAGGTTGACGCCATGACCAACACCTTCACCTCGTCGGTGATGGAGTATGTCGACGACTTTGACGCAATCTTTGCCGACAAGCCGGGCAGCTACGACATCGCCGCCATCAAGCTACTGTACGGACTGTCGACGGCAACCCCGACCGACAAGTTCTGCAACGACAGCGGCGTGGCAATCGATCCAGACTGCACCACGTTTGATCGCACCGACGACCCCTACACCAAGGTCGCGCTAGATAACTACAAGACCATCTTGCTCGACTACCTGGACGGCAAGGACCCTACGTCGCCGAACAACACTCTGAACAGCATGCTGAACTACTTCCGCGCGGCGCCGACCTCGGCAAAGCGGATTGCAGTTTGGAATGATGTGATGAACCTGACTGGCGGCTCGCTGCTGGCGGGCAAGACCGATGCGACCAAGCTGGCGACGATTCCCGGCTACGGCGCTCGTGTGGATCTGATGTCCCGTCGTGTGATTCAGCGCCTGTACCTCGACTCTGCTGCGCTGCGCGGTCGCTTCACCAATGATCCGCCGACGACCGATAGCGCTTATAACACCGCCATCTTGGCAGAGCTGACCGGGCACATTAAGAACACCGGCAAGTTCCGCACCGTGGCATCGCGTCGAGTGGCTGCTGACATCCTCAAGAAGTTCCAGACCATCGAGGCATTTAAGGCGCTGCAGGAAGGCTCGGCAGCACTTGCAGGCGAGCTCGCCGCTGGCACGCTCACCGGCGATGAGCTGACTCGCGCTGAGGACTTGGATAAGTACATCCTGAAGCTGCTAAACCCGTACTTTAACTAAGTACGACTAGGCCGCATCCCGCCTCTATCCCCCCAGCGCTGGCAGCCTCGCTAGCCGGCGCTGGGGGGTCTTCCTTCTCCCTCTTACTTAATTACATCGCCTTGCAGCCGTCGCCAAAGCCGGCGGGCACTGCTTGCTCTGCGGTCGAGGCATCAATCGACAGCAGGTAGTTGATCAGGTCTGCGCGGTCCTGCGCCGCCGTGGCGCCAATTAGGAAGTTGGCGGCTCCGGCCTGCGTGTGCGACATCCAGTTGGCATCGGTAAACAGCTCATCCAGCGTCTTGGCCTGACCGTGGTGCAAGAACGGTGCGCCGACCTGGATGCCATACAGCGACGGGACGTTATAGCCACCGCGACCTTGCGCGCGGGTGCCATCGGGCTTTTTCTCTAGCGCATCGGTGCTGGTCACGTTGCCTGGGACACCAAAGGTGTCGACCCTGCGGATGACGCAAGCGACCTGAGGCGGACCGACCGGGGCCGCGTTAAAGCCCGCGACTTCAGCAGTGATCGGCTGTGCGGCAATCTGGAACGTGTTTTGTACGGTGTACGAAGCGGGCCACGCAGCTGGCTTAGCAAAGGTTACCGTCGTGGTCAGCGACGTATTCTGCGCGGTAGACGGCGTGTAGAAGCGATTGGAGATCGTAAAGCCTGGACCGCCGTGGCACTTGGCGCAGCCGCCTGCGGTAAACACTGCCAGTCCGCGCGCTACCGAGGCCTGGTCGAGCGTCTGACGGGCCTTGGGGGGCCGGATGGTCTTTACGTAGGCATCGATTTCGTCGTGATCCTTGACGCAGCGGACGATGCCAGCGCCCGTTTGATCCTGCAGCTCCTTGGCAGGAGGCGAGCCCAGCGACGCAGCGGCGAGTGCAACCTGCGTCTCTTTGGTGAGGTCCCCGCATTCGGCCTGCGTTGGTGCCGAGGTGATCGCGCCCTTGCCGCCCGAGGTGCCGCGTGTGTTGGCCTCAAAGTCGTGCATCTCGTCGATGATGGCCGACCAGTTAAAGATGCGCTGCTTCTGCGCGCCCGCGCCCTTGGAGTACGAGCCGTCGGTCGAGCTGGTCTGACGCGGCCCCGCACCGAAGATCCACGTGATGTTGTCGGTAAGCCCATCGGGATGGCACGAGCCGCAGGACGACCAGCCCTCGCTCGACCAGCGACCGCGACCGGTGAAGAAGAAGCGCTTGCCGTTGTGGACGGCTTTCTCGGTGACCGCCGTGGGCAGCGCCACCGACTGCGCGGTCGTGCTTAGCGTCTGCGCCGCCAGATCCAGCACGCCCAGGCGACGGCTGATCCAGCAGTTTACGTACGCCTTCTGCGAGGCACTGGCCACCACGATGCCGGTCGGGTTCAGACAGCCCGTCGCCATGCCGCCCGTGGCCAGGTCAATCTGCTTGTTCTGCGTCGAGCCGATGGTCGTCTGCGCGCCACCAAAGTCCACCCGCACCACCGCATCCGAGCCGCGCGACACCGCATAAGCGATGCTCGTCTGCGGCACAAAATCCAGGTCCACCGTCTCGGCCATAAACTGCCGTGGCATGCCTGCGGGCAGCGCCGTGTTGATTAGCTTGGCCAGGTTGGTGGTGCCGACGGGCGTCTTCACCTCTAGCTTGGTGGCTAGATCCGCGACGTAGATGACGGGGTTTACGTTGTTGTCAAACTTGGGCGGACCCTCGGGCGAGGCAGATACCGACGGGAAGTACAGCTTGCCGCCAGCGATGGCAGCGGTGTGCAGCTGGTTTGGCGCGGTTGCCACCCCAAAGCCGGCTTCTGCTGCCGTCAGTGCGGCCAGCGTGATGCTGCCTTGGTCCGTCAGATCCTTGACCGAGAACAGGCGCACGCGGCCCTGACGACCATTGTCTTTGGCCTCAGCCAGCGGCACGCCGAAAAACTCGGGTACCACCAGCGTCTCGTCGGTGTCGTCGGTGTTGCCGTTGTTGGTGACCAGCAGGCCGCGCGGATTGCGCACGTTGGTCGCGATTGAGCCCACCACCGTCATGCTCGTGGTGTCGATGACCGAAACTCGGCTCTCGCCAAACTCGGCCACAAACAGCTTGGCACCCGTCGGTGAGAGCGCCAGACCCGACGGCTCCGAGCCGACCGGCACCGGGGCCGACACCTGCGGGCTTGCCGTATTGATGCCAGAGACCTTGACCACCGTCGCTGCCGCGCGGTTTGCCACCAGAGCCGTCACGCCATCGGGCAGGATCACCACCGCCGACGGCTCGGCGCCGGTTGCAACCTTGGACAGCAGCTGATTGTTATTGGTCGTAAATACCGATAGCGAGCCATCCTCGGGATTCACCATTGCCACCAGCGAGTCATCATTGGAAATAGCAATGGTCGTAGATTTAGACGCACGATTAAGCACTTTTACGTTCGTCGGCTGCGACAGATCCGGACCCGTGCCCATGTCCAAAGTTGACATGGGGTCAGACGGACAGGCGGTCAGGCACAGCACGGCACCCAGCACGGAAGACTTAAATACTCGCTTTCGCATTAACAACCTCTCTGGCTAATCAATTTTCAAAGATAGATTTGTCTGTAGCTGATGACCTAAAAGGTGAACCAGCTGCGCAGATATCAGTGCTGATGGTAGTGGTTATTTGGGCGGCGATGACATAAGGCGCGGTTATGTCCCCCATAAGCGCGGCGGCTTGGGCTTTACCGACGGATTCGGTCCGTCGCTGAGTGTGCCGGTGATGCGCTGGCTCGGGCCGCGCCCGGTCTGCCTTATATGCGCCATAAGCGGCGCTTATCGGTGCCTGTGGTTATCAGCCGGGGCCACTGTCGCTCTGGCGACGCGGCTTGCCTTGCCGTCGACGGATGTAGGATGATCGCTTGCTGGGGGAAGTAGAGAATGCTGACGAACCTGCGGTACTTCTTGGCCATTGCGTCCTGCGGCAGTCTCAGCGCGGCGGCCAAGCAGCTTAAGGTGAGCCAGCCAGCGCTCACCCAGGTTATTCAGCAGCTGGAGCGCGAGCTCGGCTCGACCCTGCTCAATCGTGAGCCGGGCGGCGTCACACTCACCGCCACGGGCCTTGAGCTCTCGCGCTGCGCGACAGAGGTCATCGGCCTTATCGAGCAGACCCAGCGCCAGATCCGCACCTTAGAGACAGAGCACGTCGGTCAGTTCACCATCGGCTGCCACGAATCGCTGGGCGCGTACTTTTTGCCCGAGTTCATGGCCTCGTTTCTAAGCAGTGAGCCCGCCATCGAGTTGTCCCTGTGGAACGCGACCTCGCAGGAGGTGCGACAGGCGGTCCTGGACCGCAAGGTTCACTTCGGCCTGGTCGTAAATCCCCACCCGCACCCCGACTTGGTGATGGTGGACCTGTTTCACGACGCGATGGACCTGTTTGTCGAAAGTGGCGACGGGGACCCACATGCCCCGCTGACCGCGGCCCACGAGCGCTTGCGCAAAGGACCGCTGATCTTTGCCGGTCGCGTCGCCCAGTGCCAAGAGCTGCTGGGTCGCCTGGCTGCCGGTCAGCTGCTGCCCACGCGCCTGATTCCGTGCGGCGACTTAGAGCTGGTCAAGAGCCTGGTGCTGCAGCGCGTCGGCGTGGCGCTGCTGCCTCGGCGCGTCGCTGGCTACGGTCAGCAGGGTCGGCTCCGTCGCCTGCATCCCGAGCTGCCCAACTTCCCCGACACCATCTTCCTTTTGTATCGCGCCGACCTGCACCGTACTCGTGGGGCCCTGTGCGTCAAAGATGCGCTGTCCCGTCACGGTCAGCTGCTGGCCGAGCGTGGCGACGGCTTTACGCCGCCCAGCTGGCTGAAGTAGACGCGCTCGCTACGTTTCTGGATGGGAACTCACTACAGAGACAGGGGCACCAGCAAGTGCCCAAGGTTCGCTTTGATCAGCAGTGCGTGGTTGTCCGGAACCTCGAGCGCGCCTGCTGCTATGGCTGCTTCCTCTGCGGCTGCGGCGTCCGCGGTTTTATGCAGCTCGGCGTGGACTAGCACCGCCGCGAAGCTCTGGTCGTCGCCTAGGCCGCGCAGCTCTCGAAACCACAGCGGCTGCGGTCCGCGTCGTGCGCACAGCAGCCACTGACCACTCGCCAGCAGCACATGCTGCACCTGCGGCGGCGCATCCTCTACCGGCTTGCCTGCCGCCTCGCTAAGCACCTGTCCCAGCGCCGCCAGCGCCACCTCTGGAGGCAAGTCCGGCTGGTTCACATAGCCCGGATCGGCCTCGTACAGACGCAGCAGCAGCAGGTGCAGCAGCGCCTCGGCGGGGTCGTGGCTGCGGACGTTATTGCGCA
>JAGNNG010000064.1 GCA_017990795.1 Deltaproteobacteria bacterium | reverse complement strand
GGGGAAACAGCGGACACGCTGGCGGCCATCAAGGAAGCGCGCAGCAAGGGCGCCAAGATTTTCTCGATCACCAACGTCCTCGACGCATCGATTCCGCGCGCCTCGGACCATGCGTTTTACACCCATGCCGGTCCAGAGATTGGCGTCGCATCGACCAAGGCCTTCACCACGCAGCTGGTGGCGCTGATGCTGCTTGCAGTGCACTTGGGCGTGCGCAGTGGCCACCTCACACCGGCGGCCACCTCGGCCCTGATGCAAGAGCTCCTGGAACTACCGACCAAGCTCGATCAGGCTGTCGAGACAGCAGCCCAGGTACAGGCGCTGGCGCGACAGTATGGGCACGCGCAAGACATCCTGTTTTTGGGACGCGGGCCGCAGTATCCGATTGCCCTCGAGGGCGCGCTCAAGCTCAAAGAGATCAGCTACATCCACGCCGAGGGTTATGCCGCAGGCGAGATGAAGCACGGGCCCATCGCGCTTATCGACGAAGGCGTGCCGGTTGTCGTGCTGGCTCCCGAGGACGGCGGCTACGACAAGGTCTTGTCTAACCTGTCTGAGGTCAAAGCCCGTGGTGGCCGCATCATCGCGATTGGCACCGCCGGAGCCCACGACAGCGCGCTAGCGCGACTGGCCGACCACCTAATCGTGGTGCCCAAAGCCACGCCGCTGCTGCTGCCGATCTTGACGGTGATTCCACTGCAGTTGTTCGCGTACTACGTAGCCGATTTTAAAGGCACAGACGTCGACCAGCCGCGCAACCTGGCCAAGTCGGTTACGGTTGAGTAGGCCCGTGCAGGCGATCGCTCAACTGCTATCGTTCTAACCTCAGCGATGGCGGCAACCGCGCGCCACGCCACGAGAAACCAAAAACATGAGCACACAGACCACTTTGCAAGACTTGTCGCTGCTCCTCGGCGCGGGCGCTGACCCGCAAGCGCTGGCTGCTTACTTAGACGGCCTTGACGCAGAAGCGCGAATTCAAGAGGTACGTTCGCTAAGCCGCACGGCGCTGGCCGCGCTTTATGAGCGCTGTCAGACCGCTGCCAAGATGTCGCTTGCTGAATTTCTGCCAGCGACGGTGACTGTAGGACAGACAGCGGTCTTTGCTGGGCTGAACAACCTGCCGCTGTTTCGCACATTTGAGAAGCGCTTTACACGCACGCCGCGCGGCACCATCGTCGGTTTCAACTTCCAGTCGATGAGTCCCGTTACCGGCCCCGGGTATTTCACCCTCGAAGACTCGGGGTCAGAGCTGCTGTTTGACTACACCAAGGTTCCCGCGCAAGACGAGGTTCCTGCAAGCTGGCCGAAGGTGCAGCCGAACAACCGCGGTATCTCCAACTTTGTGTATAGGGACCTTCATGACTTCTGTCGAAAAGTCTCGGCAGATGTGGTGATTGGACACGCAACGCGACGAGGACAGTCCTTGCCACAATACTTTGTGCTGGCGCGCAGTAACGTCCTCTAAACGAGAGCCCCTGGCAGGGACGCAGGTCAGTGCTCATACTGAGAGTAAGGTGGCACTGGTTCCGAAACGGCCAAGCGGCGACTTAGGCTAAGCAGGCAACTGGACCAGCCACAAAATTGCTCCATCACAACCGGGTCAACCAACTGGGAGTCAGTCATGTCAACGATGTCGGCAACGGTAGATAATCTCTTTGGCACCACGCCGCTGGAAGGCACCCAGGCGGCACTGATCAAGAAGACCTATGCGCTGCTTACGGTCAGTCTTGTAACTGCGGTGGGCGGTGGCTATATCGGTGCAACCTCGCTGCCGCTGGTGCAGTTTTTCGCCAGCCCGATTGGCTGGCTGATGGCGATGATCATGATCAACGCCGTGCCCCGTATCGCGCTGTGGGCATCGACGAAGAACCCAACTTTGGCGATGCTTGCGCTAGCGGCTGACGGCTTCTTGTCTGGCATCGCGCTGGCACCGCTGCTGTGGCTTGCCACGTATATGGCGCCGGACGGTCACCTGATCCCGGCTGCACTAGGCGTCACCGGAGCCGTGTTCGTCTCGGTTACGGGCTACATGCTGACGACCAAACAGGTGTTCTCGGCCCCGCGCGGCCTGATGACCGGCATGTTCTTCGCCTTAATCGCAGCGATGGGCCTAAACATGTTCTTGGGTCTGTCGGCGCTGGCCACGGTGATCAGCATCGGTGTCGGCATCTTTGGCGTGCTGATGCTGGTATACGCAACCAGCACCGTGCTCAAGGATCCCGAGTACGACAACCCCATCCAAGGCGCGCTGATGCTGTTTGCCGCTTTGTTTAACATCTTCGTTAGCGCGCTGCGGCTGATGATGCGCTTTTACAGCCGCGACTAAGCCCTCCGCGACAAATCCAGCTCAGCCCACGCTTGCTACCCAGTTGGTAGCAACGCGGGCGAACAGACATCACTTCTGCATTTTCATCGCCGCTACATCCAGTGCAGCTACCAGCCAGACATTGAAAGACGGTCAGCCCTCGCGCCCGATACCGACCTAGACGCTGCTCTTCGTATCAGGAGGCCAAGCCGTGGCGGCATCTTGCGGCGACTCGACAAAGCCCTGCAGCTGCCAACCTGGCAGACGATTCAGCAGGTCCCCGTGCGTCAAGTCTAGACCCAGCGGCGTGACCGAGACGTAGCCGTGATGAACCGCATGCACGTCGGTGCCTGGCGGATCATCAAAAGGCTCTGCGGCTCCCCCAATCCAGTAGTAGGTGTTGCCACGAGGATCGGTGCGGTGCTCAACCTGGTCGCGATACAGTCGCTGACCAAGGCGTGTCCAGCGAAACTCCCCCGGACGCGGCGCCTTGGGTCCTGGGATGTTTACATTGAGCAGCGTCTGAGTTGGCAAGCCTTGCTGAGCCACCACCGGAGCCAGCGCTTTGCAAAACTCGGCGGCCTGCGCAAAGTCAGCCCCAAGGCCCGTGCCCATCGAGACTGCGATCGATGGCGTCCCACGCAGCGCCGCCTCAACCGCGCCAGCCACAGTCCCCGAATAGAAGATATCGGCCCCCAGGTTGTAGCCGTGGTTACAGCCCGAGATCACCAAGTCGGCACCTTTGCACAGGTCAAGCAAGCCAAGGTACACGCAGTCGGCGGGAGTGCCACTTACCGAATAGACGCGGGGGGCAAGCCGGTCCACCCGCAGAGGCTCGTTTAGGGTAAACGCATGTCCGACGGCGCTGCGCTCTCGATCGGGAGCTACGACCCAGACTTCGCCCAGATCGTGAAGCCTGGAAGCCAGCACAGACAGTCCATCGGCGCGCACGCCATCATCGTTGGTCAGCAGAATCTTTAAACTCATTGCGGGCCGCAAGATACCGCGAGTCGCAAACCTGTGGCGCCCGCATTGAACAGTCACCCCTCAGGGGTTTATAGTCTAGACCAGGGTGCCTACAGAAAATCCTCGTGTGTCTGCGACGGGTTCGGCCAGGAGCACAGGCTCGGGTCGAGTCACCGGCGCGCGCGTCTGTCCCGTGTGTGGCACGCGCTCCGAGAGCGCAGCAGAACAGTTTTGCCCGCACGACGGTGCCTATCTAGTCACCCCCTCCGACTTGGCTGCAGCTGAGAACGATCCGCTTCTGGGACGCCGCATCGGTGAGTTTGCCGTGGTCGCCCGCATCGGCATCGGCGGCATGGGCACCGTCTATCGCGCCATCCAGACTGGTGTCGATCGCGAGGTCGCTCTTAAGGTCTTGCGCGCCGATCTGACCGACGATGCGCAGGTGATACAGCGGTTTCTTCAAGAAGCCAAAGCCACGGCCCGACTGCAGCATCGCAACTTGGCGATCACCTACACCTCAGGCAGCACACCAGAAGGTCTTTTCTATATCGCCATGGAGTACATCCCGGGCGGCTCGCTGGCGCAGCTGCTGGAGAAAGCGTGGCAACAGACCGAGCGCGGAGCCGTCTTCACCCTGGAGCCCGCGCGAGCCATCCGCCTGTTCTGCCAGATCGTGGGCGCCGTCGCACAAGCCCATCGCTTGGGGATCGTACACCGCGACCTAAAGCCCGAAAACGTGCTGCTGGCGCAAGACGAAGAAGAGGGCGAGCAAGCCAAAGTGGTCGACTTCGGCATCGCCAAGATCCTGCAGTCTGGGCCGCAAGGCGGAGCGCTGGTGAAGACCGACGTGAACTCCAACATCGGTACCGCGCTTTATATGGCGCCCGAGCGGTTTGCGGGAGCGCCTGGTGACCCGCGGCTGGACGTGTACGCGCTGGGGCTGTTGCTCCATGAAATGCTCACCGGCCTGCTGCCACATGCCACAAGCTACGAGGATCGTGACACGCCGATGGCGCTCCTGCACAAGCGCCTCACCGAGCCGGTACCACCACTGCTGACAGCACAGCCGGTATCGGCCCAGCTGCAAGGCTTGCACGCCGACCTACTCGACCGAGAGCCGCTGCATCGACCCGCCCACGCTGGTGAAGTCCGCGACCGCCTGCGCGAGCTGCCAGAGTGCAACAGCAGCACGATGTCCTTTGACCGCTCCGGGGTCATGGTCTCGGCAGTGCCAGATCAGACGGTGTCAGACTCTGAGCAAGTACGCCCGGTTGCGGTGGAAAAGTCACCTGTACCGAGCACTCTGCAGATCCGCACCAGCACACTTTTGTACTTAAGCTGCAGCATGCTGCTGCTACTGCTGGCCTTGCTCGCCCTACTGTAACCAGCGCCCGACTCGACACCACCGACAGCGCAAAAAAAAACGTACCGGCTAGGGTACGTTTCTTTTGCGACGCACAGTCACTACTTTTGACCGGCTTTTGACTTTGGAGGCGGCACCCGGAATCGAACCGGGGAATGAAGGTTTTGCAGACCTCTGCCTTACCGCTTGGCTATGCCGCCAAAATCCTGAGCTTTCTTTCGAAAGCGGAAGGTCAGTGTAGTTCGCTTGGCAGCGGAGTCAAGCCCGAGATTTCACTGCCACCACCCCAAAATACAAAAAGGCGGGCCACCTTCGTGAACCCGCCTTCTTGCTTACGACCACACCGACTGACTACAGAATCGAGTCGTCGTCATCCTTTGGCTTTTTACCGCCACCGTCATCGCTCTTGCCGCCGCCGGACTTCTTGCCGCTCGGCTTGCCACTACCAGAAGAGCGATTCTTCTTCTCCTGCTCTTCCATCTGCTTCTTAGCGATGCGCTCTTCGTCAGCCTTAATCTTGCGCTTGATGTCTTCAATCTTTCGATTGATCTCGTTCTGCTTGGCTTCGTCTTCAGCCGCCCGCTTCTCTTCTTCGCGCTTCTCGGCCTTGCGGATCTCAGCCAGGCGGTTCTGCTCAGCGCGCTGCTCGTCCAGTCGCTTATTAATGACGACGCCAACCACGATCGCCGCAACGACCAAGATTAGTGCACCGACCGCAGCCAGCAGCTTATACGGCAGCGCTTTCTTGATACGCTCCTGCGTCTCTTTGATTAGTCGGGCTTCTTCGATGCGCGCTTCGGCCTCAACCTTGGCGCGTCGCTCCGACTCCTCAATACGCAGGCGCTCTTCGCGAGCCAGGCGCTCTTTCTCTTCGCGCGCGGCGCGCTCGGCCTCTTCCTTGGCGCGAATCTTGGCCTCTTCGGCCTCTCTGATTCGGCGCTCGGCATCTTCTTTAGCGCGGCGTTCGGCCTCTTCCCGGGCGCGGACCGCCGCTGCCTCATCTGCGAGGCGCTCTTCCTCCAATCCTTTCAGCTCGTTGAGCGAGAAAAGAAGCGAGTTTTCGCGACGATCGGACATACCCAAGATCTCCTATACTGAGCGGCAGCTAGCCAGTGGTTTCTATCATAGTCCAAAATACGCGAGCAAGGGCGCGTGTACAGCGATATAGAGAGCAGCGACAGTACCAAGGCTGCCTCCTAGCATCGCTGCACCGACAGCAAGGCCGCATCCGAAAACACTTCACCGGCATTTTTGTCTGGTGGGTGATGTGCTGCGCGCTCACAGTCATCGGTCCCAGTTTGGTCTTTGCTCAAAGCCCGGACGCCTTGCCTTCAACTACGACCGCGCCCCCGCAAAAGAGCACACCAGCGCCTGCTGCAACAGTCGAAAATGCCGAAGTCAGCACCAGCCCGGCCAGCTCCGACGCAGTCGCGCAGGAAGCAAGCGCTCAAGTAGAGCCTGCCCAGCCGATTCGACAGCTGCGCCGCGTGGTTGTACGCGGCACCCTGGCCAAAGGCGAGAGCGAGCAGCGCTTACTCGCCTTTTTGGACATCGCCACACCAGGGGTCTGGAACGACCAAATTCAAGGCCGCGTGCGCCGCGATCTAGATGTTCTTGGCTACCTCAGTGAGCTGGTCCTCGACGAGGGTGGCGTGCTGACGATCACCGTGCGACCGATGCGCGTAGTGCGGCGCATGTTCGTCACCGGCAACTGGCCGATCTTCGAGTGGGAGATCTTTAGCTACGTCACCTGGCGCACCGGCTATCGCCTCCCCGAGGGCGACGAGCTGCTGACCGAGATCCGCAAGCAAGAGCGCGAGCTGTGCAGCTTCTTACAGCGCACCGGCTACTACGACGCCAAGGCCCAGATCTCAATCGACTGGGCGCCCGAGAGCCCCGAGCAGGTCGACGTCCGCATCCGCATCAACCTAGGCGTCGGCTTTTGGCGTCTGCGCTACAAGATCGGCACCATCAAGTCCGAGGGCTTCTCGCTGCTGTCGCAGTCTGAGCTGTACGACTTTTTCGATCACTGCTGCCTGTGGCTGGGCCGCACCAGCACCGAGCGCCTCAACGAGGACTTCAAGCGCCTCATCGACTACTACCAGGCCAAGGGCTACGCCGGGGTGCGACTGACCCACCGCGAGATCCAGCCCGACAAAGCCAAGCACGCCGTAAACCTCGACCTCACCATCGAGGAGCGCAAGCGCATCGTCCTTAAGTTTGTGGGCCGCAAGCAGGTGTCCGAAAAAGACCTGCGCAGCGTCGTCACCATCTTCCGCGACAACTACTACAGCGCCAACGAGCTCGACGAGAGCGCCCGCAACATCTATCGCCTCTACCAGCAGCAGGGCTACTTCGAGTCGCGCGTCACCTGGCGCTGGAAGAGCCGCACCACCGACCCGCTCGAGGTCGAGTTTGACATCCACGAAGGCTCGCTTCTAAAGGTGCGCGACATCGAGTTCGCGGCGATGCCCGGCAAGTCTGCGCTCAACTATTCGGCCACCAAGCTAAACGATCACATAAGCACCCGCCGCTATCCGCGTCTGGGCCTGATTGGCCTTGGTGAAGGCGGCTTTGCCTCAGCCATTCAGCTGGACCAAGACGTGCGCCGCCTGGAAGAGTTTTATCGTCGCGAAGGCTATCCAAAAGCCAAGGTCATAGCGACGGTGGCACGCAGCAAAGAGGCGCTGGAAAATGCCGTCCTTTTGGGTCTGATGACGGCTTACGACGATGCCGCAGAGACCGGCGACCTATTTGTCCGCTTCCTGATCGACGAAGGCCCGCGTGAGTCCGTCGAGACCGTCGAGGTGCAGTTCGTCGGAGCCCACTCGCTGACCGAGGCTCAAGTCCGCAAGGTCCTGCAGCTGCAGGCGGGTAAGCCGTATACCAATGAAGCGGTCCTGGCCGATCGGCAGCGCCTCAGCGAGCTGTTTGGCTCCTCGGGGCATCCGTATGCCGACATTGATCCGACGCGGTCGACCTGGAACGCCGATCACACCAAAGTCTCGCTGCGCTGGTCCCTGGACGAGCACGAGACCGTCCGCTTCGGCCCGATCTTGATCCGTGGCAACTTCGTCACCCGCGAAGGCGTGATCCGCAAAGATCTACCGTTTAAGACCGGCGACTTGTTTGATCGCAACAAGCTGCTGGAAGCGCAGCAAAACCTGCTGGGACGCCAGATCTTCTCGTCGGTGCGCGTCAGCCCAAACCCGGGCGAGACGGACGACTATCGCTTAGAGGCGCGCCTGCGTAGCTGGAAGCTGTCGCGAAACCCGGTGCCCATCCTGGTCGAAGTCGTCGAGCGCTACGACAGCGCCGGTGAGATCGGCGTCTACGTCGGCGTCTCCACAGACAACCCGATCTACTCGACCGGCAACTACACCTGGCGCAACCTGTTTGGCACCGGCGCCGAAGTCGAGCTGCGCGGCGAGCTTGGTGTGCGCGTGCAGTCGATGCTGGCGCGCCTGGCCAACCCACGCCTGTT
>JAGNNG010000063.1 GCA_017990795.1 Deltaproteobacteria bacterium | reverse complement strand
TGGGAGAAAACGCGCCGCTGGCGCTGTTTGACGGCCAGCGACTGCTGTTTGGCGATGGAGATGGGCAAAGGCTGCAGCCTCCGGGGGCGGCTCTGGATGTCGTTGCCCATGAGTATGCGCACGCGCTAATGCGCAGCACCGCCAACCTGGCCGGACGAGACGAGAGCGGAGCACTAGACGAAGGCCTAGCCGATATCTGGGCGTGCCTGATTGAGCAGGCCACGCAGCCCATGCGTGGCAACTGGACGCTGGGGGAACAGATCTACTCGTCTGGAGAACCGCCGCCACCGATGGGAATGCCAGATACTAGGCTGCAAGGACTGCGCGATCTGACCGCCCCCGAAAAAGCCGGACAAGCGCGCAATTTGGCAGAGTACAAGCCCGAGCCACGCCTGGATGCAAGCGTCGGAGAGTTGCGCTCCCTGCTGGCCCCTGGGCAGCGCTACCACAATGCGGGCCTAGTGGGACTTGCTGGCTACAAGCTGGCGCAGCGCGTGGGCAATACCGCAACCGCCGCAATCCTGTATCGGGCGCAGACTCGCTATCTACATCGCTACTCGGGATTTGCTGATGCAGTCGATGCCTTGGTGGGGGCCGCGCTGGATTTATACGGAGCCGGAGCCACGG
Organism: Deltaproteobacteria bacterium; assembly: GCA_017990795.1. GTDB lineage: Bacteria > Myxococcota_A > Polyangia > Palsa-1104 > JAEUJZ01 > JAGNNG01. Next base: position 7,561 of record JAGNNG010000063.1, on the reverse strand, counting down.
ACGAAAGCGCCGCCAAGGTTGAGCAAGCGCAAGCCGTGCTGAGCGCCTTTCGCGAAGTGGGGGTCAGCGGCCTGGGTCTATAGCAACCTTCAGGCTCTTGCTTCTGGGCTTGTCTGCGACTGCAGCTGCGCGGACAATATCTAGTTACGATGCGGACACTCAGCGATTCCATGACCCTGATTGAGCTGCTGCAAGAGCGCGCGTACACCGCTGCACAGCTAAAAGCGCACCCACTTACAGCGGAGATGGCCAAAGACTTCGACCAGCTGCATGCCATCTGGCTGCAGGTGATGGAGCAAGAGATCGCGCTGGCCGAAGCAGTGGTAACAACCGAGGCTCGCGCCCGCTTTGTCGATGGTCAGCTGGATCAGCTGCTGGGGCTGATCCTCAAGACCGTGCTAGAGCGGGTCGATGGCGATCGCAGTGCGCCGCTGTACGTGCGACTGGTCGGCAAGCAAAAGCCCAGCGAGGTGAAGCGACCCGTCCTTGGCGAGCAGCTGGAGCTAATGCGCTCGTGGGTGACACCGCTGCGCGAGCTGGCGGACCCGGAGCTGCAAGCGCACGCAGAGACGCTAGCGGAGTGTGTCGCGCAAGCCGATGAGGCCCTGGCGGCCCAGCAAGCAGCCGAGCAGCAGCTGACAGAGTTCTCCGAGCGCGGCGACCGCAGGGCTTTTGTCGAGCGTATGAGCACCTTGCGACGAGCGACGTTTAATCGCTTAACAACGCTGCCGCGACGCCATCCAGATGCCGGGTTGGCACCAGACTTTGCCGAGCTGTTTTTTCAGACCAGCGAGCGTGCCCGCACCCCAACGCTAGCTGGCATCGAGGCCAATATTCGACGGCTGGAAGCTCAGCTAGAGAAGCAGCGGGCCGTGCTGCAGAAGCTAACCGCCAAGCGCAGTGCCAGCGAGCAAGCCCGCATCGAGGCCGAGCGCCAGCTTATTCAGGCCGAGCTTGACGTCCTAGAGCGCGAGCACAGCGACCGCCAAAAGCGCATCGACACGCTGCGCGCGCAGCTGCCTAAGTAGACGCAAAGCCAAAGCCCTCGGCGTGGTCACATTCCAGGCACATCTCCGTCAGTAGCGAGCCATTCGCAGCACATCTTTGACGGCGCTCGCACGCTCTCCGTTTGGCGCCAGCTGCAGGTACTTGCGGAAGTGGCCGCGCGCTTTGGGCATGTTGCCCTCAGCCTGCGCCAGCGTGCCCAGCACCAGATAGGCCTCTGCCGAGTCGCGAGCCATGGCCAAAGTCTGCCGAGCTAGCTTGGCCGCTTTTTGACTGTCGCCTTCATCCAGCGCCTGCTGCGCCAGCAACACTGTCACTTGCGGACTGCGCGGCCTTAGCTTCTGAGCCTCTTTGAGTAGCCGACGCGCTTGCTGGGTCTGGTCCTTGTACTGAGCGGCTTTGACCTGAGCAATCAAGCTGGCAAACGCTTGCTCTGCTTCATCACCAGCGCCCGTCGCCGATGGCACCAGCGCTGCGCCCACGGCAGGCACACCGACCGACTTTTCCGCTGCGCCAGCGATGCCACTGGAAGGCTTGTCTATTCCGGACGAAGCAGCCGTCGCCGATTCAGTGGGAACTGGAGCGCTCGCCACCGGTGCAGACTCCGAAGCAGGCACAGGAAGCAGCGTCGTTGCTGGCGCTGTCGACGCCGCAGCCGCATGGAGCGCCGGTACAGAGGCAGCCGATGACTCCGCTGCAGTTACTGCCGCTGCGGGCATTGTGCGATCTGCCGGTGACGAGTGAGGGCCACCTTGTAGCCAATAAAGACCCACGCCAAGACCAAACAGTGTCGCGGCTCCAGCCCAGACCAGAGAGCGGCGAAGCCCAGCGAAGCGCTTGGCTGTAGGCGCGGGGGCACTCAGAGGAATGGCTGGTGGCGGCGACGCGGCGGGTGCTCCAGACGTGGTCAAAAAAGCGCCAGACTCCGCTAGCTCCAGCACATACGGAGCCGAGATATGAACAGCAGCCTCGTCGCTGGGATCAAATACATCGGTCGGCAGAATGGGCCGCACCGAGATTGGAATGGTTGACTCTGGGGGCAGCGGCTGCGGCACTCCGCCAAAGTTTGGCGGCGCGTGCTCCAGTGTCACCTCAAACTCGGGAATCGATATCGGCTCACGCTGCGCGACCGCCGCCGCGTGGCCAGAGTCCATGGTCTGCGACTGCATGGCTTGCACCGGCTGCGGCGTCTGCAGCGGTGATAACGCGGGCTGCTGCATGCGCTGCTGTAGCCGCGCCAGGCCACCGCTTGCCTGACCAAGACTGCTCTGTCGTGAGTCCGCTGTCCGACTTAGCAGCGGTGGGGTCAAGCGCGGGCTGCTCGACTGCGACGGCGGCATCAATCTGGGACTGCTAGGAATCGGCGGCGGGGTCACCCGAGGATGTCGCAACGGCTGCGGCCCAGAATGCTCCGCATCATTTACGTGCGGGCGCACAACCACCGCCATCGGCAGCGGCGTCGGGCTATCGGTATCAATCGGGCGCACATCCATACCTTGCGTCGCCGAGGCAATGCGCGCGGCCAGCTCGGCGGCGGTTGGCGGCGGCGGCAAGTCGCTAGCGCGAAGGCGACCCCGATTCTCGTAGATGGCGCGCTCACTGCTGGGTATCGAGCGCTGACCCATTGAGGACCCACCAAGTGATGCACTTTGCACGGGCGGCGGCGTTAGCTGCGGCAAACGAGACAGCGGCGACGGGGTTAGACGCGGCAGCGCCATCGGCGTCGGTACTGCAGCTCGCGGCTCGCCTGAAATCGGTCTACCCGAAGGCAACAGCAGCCGCGCTGCATACAGCTTGGCCACCGCTTGCAGACGCACCAGCGCATCGTGCGGCGGCGACCCCTCGCTATCCAGCAGATCGAAGACGTCCAGCACCGAGCGGCGACCGTCAAAGCGAGCCAAGATCTCGCGTAGTTCCGGCGGCAGCGCTTCGGGTCGCATGGCCCCGGCGGTCGCAGGCGAAAACACCGTCTGTAGCGGCGGTAGCGTTGCCAGCAGCCGGTTCCACTCGTCCAGGCGGCGCATCGCTTCCATCAGCAGACCCGGCCCCAAGAGCTCGATGCGCGGTGGACGCAGCACGGTCAGCAGCTCGACGCGGTAGTCGCCATCGGCGAACGTGAGCAGCCGTGATAGCGCATCCTCGCCACGTAGCCGCCCAAGCTCACAGTCGATCAGTCGCCCGTCGGTAAAGTACAAAAGACCGCGCTGGCCACGCGCACTTTGGCAGTAGACCACGCCGGATTTTTTCCCAAGCTCCATGGTCTGCATCAGGTCGAGCAGCGCTGGGCCCGAGAGCGCTCCCTGAAACCGCGCCTGCCCACCGGTGGTACCGTCGCCGCGCTGGGCGTGTTTTTCCAGCAGCAGCTCCACCCGCAGCAGGGCTTCTTTCAAGAAAATCGGCTTGACCAAAAAGTCGGTCGCCCCAAGCTGCACCGCGCGCAGCTTCTCCGAGGGGTCTTTGCCGTCGAGCAGGAATAAAAACGGCAGGTGCGACCACTCTGGGCGCTGCTGAAGCTGACGATAGAGCGCAAAGCCATCCAGCTCGCCGATGTGGGTATCGGCCAGCACCAGATCCGGCAGCTCTGCCTCAAGCTGGCTTAGCGCGTCCTGACCACTTTGAGCCGTGGTGACCCGGTAGCCCGCCTGACGCAGGCTGATCTCAAGCAGTCGCAGCGACTGCGCGTCCCCATCCACAACAAGAACTTTTTGCTGCACGACTCCGATGCCTCCCAAAAGCGCTGCGCAGGACCGGGTGCTCGACGAGAAAGCCCCCTAAAGTAGCGTGATGCAAGAAAGTGTACACCTGGGTCTGCTGACACCCTAATTACCCATCGTGCGCGCGCCAAATCGGGTGCCGGCTGGCTGTTGGCGTGGCCGCAATTACCGTCGCTGCGCGCAGTCTTGTTTGGGTCCAGTTCGCAGCGCGTGGCATAGTCCAGACCATGCGACTGGCTAGCGTCTCCGTCGATCTTGATCCACTGCGCTGCTACTACCAGATTCACGGCCTAGGCCCGTGTCCTGAAGAGCTGACCGAGATCGTGCTCGACCGTGCGCTGCCGCGCCTGCTGGAGCTGTTCGATCGCTATCAGCTAAAATCGACGCTGTTTGTGGTCGGCAGCGACGCCAAAGCAGGCTCGCTCAGCCGCGCGCGCTTGCAGGAAGCGGCGCAGGCCGGACATGAGCTGGGGAATCACTCTTTCTCGCATCCCTACGATCTGGCGCGACAACCCCGGTCGCTCATCGAGCGCGAGATTGCCGACTGTCATGCGGTACTGCGATCGCTGCATCCGCAGGGACGACCGCCGCTGGGCTTTCGCGCGCCGGGCTATGAACTGTCCCCAGATCTGTGGGATGTCGTCGAGGCCCAGGGCTATCGCTACGACACCTCGCTGATGCCGTGTCCGCCGTATTACCTGGCGAAGCTGCTGGCGATGGGCGTGATTGCGCTGCGAGGTCGGCAGTCGGCGTCGGTGATTAGCAAGCCGCAGTCGCAGCTTGGGCCGACGCAGCCGTATCGGCCCGATCCACAGCAGCCGTGGCGACGCGGACAAGCAGGGATGGTCGAGCTGCCGGTGGCCGTGACGAAGCTGCTGCGGCTTCCGGCGATCGGGACGTTTCTGCTGCTATCACCGCACCTGCGCAGCCTGCTGCTGTCGGGAATGGAGCGCCAGCCGTTCTTCAACCTGGAGCTGCACGGCATCGATCTAATCGACGCAGAGACCGACGGTATTCCCGAAGCGCTGCGCCAACGTCAGCCCGATCTGCGGGTGCCGTTGGCGCAAAAAATGGCGGCTCTCTCTGAGACGCTGGCGTTTGTCCGCGCGCGGGCCGAGATGGTGCCGCTTTACCAGATCGCCGAGCAGGTGCAGCGTCGCGGCCAGCTGGATTAACAGCCAACAGCGACGCCACCAGGCTTGCTACGGAACCTGGAAGATGATGTGGCCGAGGTTGGTGCGACCAAACAGGCTCTCGCGGAACTCGATGACCGACAGCGCTTGCGCGTTGTAGCCAAGAGCCAGCAGACGCACGTTGTAGTCGCCCGAGGGGATGCTGAAGGTCTCGCCAGCAAAGGTGCGACAGTCAAAGTCAAAGGACTGCGTGACTAGGTCTAGCCGAATGGTCGCGACGCCCTTCTGCTCGCAGGGGAAAGAGGACGCTTGCGGGTTGGGATCGCGCGCATCGGCGATCTGCCAGGTGAAATACGCCGTCGCAGTGCCGCGATAGGAGCCACAGCCAGAGGAACCTAAGCTCGCAGCCGCCACCAAACCGAGCAAGAGCGGGCGAAGGGACTTGATACGCATGACAACTCTCCTTGGCAAAAGCACATGCCTGTATGGATGGAAAAACAGATCGGAATCCAGAGTGGATGCCCCTATTTTGCGTCGGCGTCGGGGAAAAGTGGAATCAGGAAAAGCGGAAGCGTGCGACAAGTGCGGAAAAAACAGCGGCCCTCTCGCCGGTCAGCGATGAGGGCCGCGTAGGTCACAAAAACGAGCGGGCTGCGCGCTAAGGCTTAGTGCGCGTGCGCGCTGCTGGCTGCACTGGGGCGCAACATCGAGAGCAGCTTCTTGCCTGCGCTCTTTACGCCGTGCATTGGGTCCTTCATGTACGGCGCGACGTGGTGAACCATGTCAGCGGCGGTGTTGGTGACGGTGTGCGACGGCCAGAAGAACGGACTTAAGAAGCTGCGCTTCTCGCTCAAGAACAGGCGGAAGTTGCCGGGCGAGACGCCGTGCTCGACGCAGGCGGCTTCAAACTCGGCGCGCGCGGCGGCTCGGGCCTTGAACAGCATCATCTGCACGCGGCTATACACATTGACCGCGCCGTCGCCCGAGGTCTCGATCGGCAGGAAGATCGCGCCCGGCCACTTCTCGGTTACAAACGACTGCACACCGTCGGAAACACCCGAGCTCGGCATGCAACCAAAGGGCTTGACCGACAGCGTCATCGTCGACTTCTTGTGCGCGACGTTCATGATCAGCTTGCCGACTTCCATGTGACCTTCGCCGCCACGGAGGTGGTTGTTGTAAAAATCCTTGGCAGTATCAGCGACGGCATCCATGTCAGGCAGCGGGTAGCTGTGCAGCCCCAGCGTGTTGGCGATGCCTTGGAACAGACCGCGCACGGCTTTCTCGGCCACCCACAGCGTTGCCAGCTTCTTCTGTGGGTTTACGCCGGCCAGGCCCTTGCGACCCTGATCCTCGGCACGCAGCAGCATGCGCTGCTTGGTGTCCCAGCGGTGCTCCCAGATGTTGTAGAGCAGCCAGTTGGTAACGATCTGGATATCGACCTCGGCGCCTTCTTGCTCTAGGAAGCGCTGCAGGCCGTAGTTGCCGTCGCCTTCGGTGGTCATCGCCCAGAACTCGCCGATCACCGAGACCTTGGGCTTGACCATGGTGCGATCCACTTCGACGTTGCGCAGGATGCGCCGCGCCTTGACCAGCGCCATCGGCAGACTGGACATCGGGATCTTGGTCTGCAGACGCAGCGTGTCGCGCATCAGCGTCTTGACCTCTTCCAGCGCCTTGTCCGTCGAGCCCTTGACCTTCTCGTACGGGCGCATCCGGTAGCCGATGGCGTTGATGGCATCACCGACGACGATCGCCATGACCACGCTGATGAAGAACTTGGGATTTAGCTCCAGACCCACGCCCTCACCGGTGGCTTGCTTGAGGCCGCCCTGCTGCTGAAACAGCATGACGCGGAAGCCCTCAAAGCCGCTGTCGCGCAGCGCTTTGCGGTACTCGGTGACGTAGGTGCCAAAGCGGCAAGGACCACAGGCCCCGGCGGTGACAAACAGGTAGTTGGCCACGATGTCTTTGGTCGAGATGCCCTTGTCATCGCGCAGATGAACCAAATACTTAACCAAGTTACCGACGGTAAAGTAGGTCGGGTTGCACTGGCCACGATTGCCGAACTCTTTGCCAAACTGCAGCGCGGCGCTGTCGGGCACATCCATCGCATCGACGTTGTAGCCCAGGCCATTAAGAGCGCCGGTGATCAGGTAGTCATGCGCCATCGTCAGGCCGCCGACCAGGATCGTGGTGTGGGCGCGCTGAGCGGCGGTAAACTCGCGCGGATTGGCGTCGACCCAGTGACGCTTGGTGCCTTCCAGACCCAGCGCTTGTCGCTGCTCGGCTTCAAACTTGGCCAGCTCGGCATCGATATCCAGCCCCGCATCCACCGGCGCTGCCTTCTTCTGACCGAGGACGGGGAGCTGCACCCTGCGCTTCTCACCAACTTGCATCGGTTCCATCTGGATCTCCTGACCATCTGAGGCGACACGCAGCCGCCAAGTAAAATCGTTTTAACTGCGCGCCACCAAGTCGGCAGCGCGGTGCTTATCGGTTACAGCCGGACCACGCGATCCTCGTTAGCGCGCTTGATGCCAAGTCGGACCAGGCTCTTGTCTGGCTCGATGGTGGCGCCGGTGGGCTTAAAGCGCTCGGCGTACTGCGCCACGCGCCGCTTGACCTCTTCGATCTGCTTGGCCAGCTCGCTGTCTTGCTGCTGACGATCGCGCAGCTGCTGCGCTTTTAGCTCCAGTAGCTGCAGGC
>JAGNNG010000062.1 GCA_017990795.1 Deltaproteobacteria bacterium | reverse complement strand
CGCCCTGAGAAGAACGGCAATGGCAAGTAGCCAGGACCCGCTGATCGGCCAAACGGTCGGCGAGTACCGCATCGTCTCGCTGATCGGCGAGGGTGGCATGGGCGTCGTCTACGCCGCCGAGCACCGCACGCTGGGCAACAAGACCGCGATCAAGGTCCTGCGCCGCGAGATGATGAGCCAGAAGGATGCGACCGCGCGCTTTCTGCAAGAGGCGCGACTCATCAGCCGCATTCGCCACGTCAACCTCATCGACATCTTCGACATCGGCGAGCTGGAAGGCGGCAGCCAGTACTACATCATGGAGTACTTGCAGGGCCGCTCGCTGAGTCAGCGCATGCAAGCGGGTCGCCTGCCCCTGGCCGAGATCACGTCGCTGATGCGCCAGCTGTGCGCCGGTCTGGCGGCAGCGCACGCGGTCGGCATCGTCCACCGCGATCTCAAGCCTGACAACATCTTTATCGTCGAGAAACCGGGCGCTGCGCCGCTACTCAAGATCGTCGACTTCGGCATCGCCAAGGTCATGGGCATCGAGCCTGCGCAGCAGGTCAAGCTGACCAGCACCGGCACGCTCATCGGCACGCCGCACTACATGGCGCCCGAGCAGATAAACGGCCAGAGCATCGACGCTCGCACCGATATCTACGCCGTCGGTGTCATCCTGTACCAGCTGTGTACGCAGCGGCTGCCGTTCCCAGGCGACACGCTGGGCGAGATTCTGATTGGCCACCTGCAGCAAGCGGTACCGGTGCTGGATGACGCGACGCTGAAACACGGCGTGCCCGCCGGGCTGCAGGATCTGCTGGCCAAGGCGATGGCCAAGTCGAAAGAGCAGCGTTACGAAAGCATCGCTGCGCTTAGCGCCGATCTGGATCGAGTGCTGCGCGGCGAGACCTCGCTGGCCGGTCGGTCGCGGCTGTCGAGCTTGGGCCTACCCACGCAGCCAGCTGCGCGCCCCGGGAAGCGGCGACTGGTGCTGACGCTGCTACTGACGCTGGGCGTGGCGGCCATTGGCGGCACGGGCGCTTATCTTTACAAGCGTCGCTCGGGGCCGCAGCAAGTCGTGGCCCCCGACATGGTCGCGCTGCGGTCGCTGGCGCTAAAAGTGCTGCAAGAAGGTCTGGCCGACGGAGACCCCGCGGTGCGCAAGCAGGCCGTCAAGTCACTGGCCGAGAGCCGAGACGCCAGACACCGCACGTTGCTAGAGCAGCGGCTGCACGATCCAGACCCGGCGGTACAAGTTGCAGCAGCCCGCGCGCTGGGAGAGCTTGGCAGTCGCGCCAGCCTACCGGCGCTGCTGACGCGACTGGAAGAGCCGACCGAGCCGGCGCTGCAGGCCTCAGGCGGGGAAGCGCTGCTGCGGCTAGGTGACCAGGCGGCGAAAAAGTATCTGCAGCTGGCGCAAAAGGCGCAGCACTTTCCGACGCTGCAGCTACAAGCGGCAGTGGCGCTCTCAGAGACCGGTGACAAAGAAGCCCAGCAGCTGGTTAGCGACCGGCTCTCGAAGCTGCGCGCGCCGGATGAGGAGACCTTGCTGCTGCTGGGCCGACGCGCACGCCAGGGCGACAGTGCCGCGCTGACGCTGCTGCAAGGGCTGCTGCCACGCGAAGGCATGATGTCCTCGCAGCAGCAGCGCGTAGCCGGTCTACTTAGCAGCCTGGGGGACGAGCGCGCGACAACGCTGCTTTCGCAAGTGCTGTCGCAGCCGGGACCGCAGCAGGTGGCGGCGGCGCAGCTGTTGTGCGCGGCAGACGACATCTCGGGGCAGCCGGTGCTGCGGCAGGCTTTGAGTAACAGCTCTCGGCCCATCAGTGACCGACTGCTGGCGGCGCAGGGCATCGGTAGCTGCGGTGACAAGCAAGACGCGGCTCGCTTGGGACAGGCGCTGGGCGTCCCGCGCGAGGCGACGACCAGCCCACTTTTGCGGCAGGTGCAGGCGGGCGCGCTGCTGAAGCTGTGCAACGGCGACCCGGTGGTCCTGGCCGAGCAGAGCGTAGGCTGGGCCGAGCAGGCGCTGACCGACGAAGACTGGAACGTCCGCGCCGCAGCAGTCGCAGCCCTGGGCGAGCTGTCAGAGCGCGAGAGCACGGCGGCGATGCCGCTTTTGCGCAAGGCCATGCACGACCAGCGCAGCGAAGTGCGAAAGCTTGCCGCCGAGGCGCTGTCGACGGGTCGCAGCCCGGATGCCCTGGCGATGCTGGGCGACGCGCTAAAAGATACCGACAAGGACGTGCGACTGGCGGCGCTGCACGGGATTGCGCAGGTCGGACGCAAGCTGCAGGCAAGTCCTGGTGGGGCCGCAGCGCAAGCGGGCATGCAGACGATGCTCCGCGACCGCACCACCACCGACGCTAGCGAGAAGATGGCCACCGCGTCGGCCCTGCTGGCGATGGGCGATGGCAGCCAGCGAGCAGAGGTGCGGGCGGCGCTGCTCGGCAGTGGCAAGACCAACCTTCAACAAGACCCCACGGTTGCGGCCATGGCCGTCGAAGCGGCAGGGCACGACCCCGAGCTGCGCGGCTCCACACTGCCGCAGCTGCTAAACGACCAAGCGGCACCGTTTGCCACCAGGCTGCGCGCCGCCATCGAGCTGGCCGGTCGGGGCGACAAAACCAGCGTCGGACTGCTACGAGAAGCCCTGCAAAAAGGCGGTCCCGACGGGCTGCTTGCGGCCTCGGCTCTGCGCAAGCTGGGCGAGCCGGTCAGCGCCGAGCAGAGCCAACCTGGGTCCATGTTGCAGAGCTCCGATATCGAGACGCGACGGGCCGCTGTGGCAGCTCTGTCGACGCTACCGCCCAAGGATGCGGTGCCGCTGCTGATGAAAGCGACGCGGGACTCCTCTCGGGTGGTGCGTGGCCAGGTGGCAGAGACTGCAGCCGAGCTGCCGCAGGGTCCGCAAGGTCGCTATGGCCTGCCGGTGCTGCGCACGCTGTTGGATGATGTCGATGCTGGATTGCGTACGCGCGCGGCGGCACTGCTAGCCAGACTGCTGCGGGAGGCGACCCCGACGACCGAGGCTGCGCCTGCACCGGCCAAGCCGACCGAACCAAGTCCTGTGCCGACCCCCAAGCCGACTGGCGACGACAGCACGCACAAGCCCACTGTCACCGAGACAAGCCCAGGCAAGACTGAGAAAGAGCCGCCTGCAGAAGCTCACAAGGAGGGGCGCGGCTTCTTGGTCGTCGAGGCTCCGGCGACGCTGGCTTTTCAGATCGACAAGCAGACGGTGGCCAGCAAGCCGGGTAAGCCGATCCCGGTCAGCGCCGGCGAGCACCGCATCACCTACGAGGGCGGGCAGCAGGTCGTCTCGGTGGCTGAAGGTGAGACGGTCACGGTGCAGCTGGCGGCGTCGCAAGTGGCGGCGCTGGTCAAGGCGGGCATCGAGGCCTACGAGCGCAAGGACTACAAGCGCGCCAAAAAGGCGCTGGAGAAGGCCAGCTCGCTGTGCAGCCGCCGTCGGGAAGAGCGGGCCACCTGCATCAGCCTGGGGTTTGAGCTGTCGCTGCACTTTGCCAAGGTCCTGGAAGCGCAAGAGGCGTGGGCCGAAGCGATGACGGAGTACGAAAAAATCCTGCAGCCGGGGTTTGTCGGCAAGGTAAAGCCCGACGGACGCGCGCAGGTGCAAGAAGCGGTGCGGCGGCTAGCGCCCAGGCTTGGCAAGCTGCGCGTCAGCAAGATCGTAAAGGGCGAGTGTCAGACCGTAGAGCTGTGGATGCCGCCGGGGCGACATCGCGTCAACGTCGGTGGCGGCCAGTTTGTCCAGGTCCGCGCCAAGGAAACCTCGGAAGTAAAGGGCTGCCCGTAGCTGGGCTGAAGCACGCTTGAGACCACAACGGCAAGTCATGGCACCACACACCAAGCTCTGGGGCGTAGCCCTGTGCGGGCTCATGCTGCTCTCGCAGAGCAGTGAGGCTCGACGCTCGGGAGGCGGCAAGAAAAAGGGGCACGAGCGGAGTGCCAAGTCGGACAGTAAGTCTGGCAGTGGCAAAAAGGACCGCAAGGCGGCAGAGGCAGCAGAAAAGCTACTTACAGACGGAAAAGCGGCGCTGGCCAGCAAAGACTTAACGACTGCGCAGTCGCTGTTTAGCCAAGCCTTCCGGCTGTCGCCTAGTCCCGAGGCTCTGTTTCAGCTGGGCGCGGTGGCGCTGGCCGAGGGACACACGGCAGCAGCGCAGGATCTGATGCGGCGCTTCGTGCAAGAAGTAGGCGCGGACAGCGACGATCCGAACCTAAAAGAAGCGCAGCGCGTCGGCACGCTGCCCGCGGAGCCGACCGGTGAGGTCAACGTCCTGGGCGCACGTGGAGCGCTGGTGCTGGTCGACGACAAGCTGCTCGGGGCGCTGCCGCTGGCCCTGCCACTGCAGCTGACCCCCGGTACCCACAAAATTGCCGTCGAGCTAGGCTCGCAGCGAGCGGTTGATACCGTCAAGTCGCTGCCGGGTCAGCTGGGCGAGGTGCGCGTGAACCTCTCGACCGGCGTGGTGGTGGTGTCGCTGCCGCCCGCGCTGGTGATGCTGGTCGAAGGCAATGTCAGCCCAGAGCAGCGGCGTACCCTGACAGGTTCGGTAACGCAGGCGCTGGCGCAGCTGTCGACGGGAAGCGGCTCGGCGGCGACAAAAGACCGCTACACGCTGGTGCAACAGGAGCAGGCGCTGGCGATGGCGCCCAAGCTCACGGGGTGCCTCAATACCGCCGCGTGCCAGACCGAGCTTGGCAACCAAAATGAAGCGCCGTACGTGCTGACGGTGCGCGCCACGCCGACGGTAAAAGCTGGGGCACCGGTGCCGCCGCGAGGTCCGTGGTCGCTGCAGCTAGAGGTCCTGGACCCCAGCGTGGGGGAAGTGGCCGCCTCGGCGCAGCCAGCGTGCGCAGACTGTAGCGCCGAGCAGGCGATGAAGACGGCGGGACAAGCGGTGGGGCCACTGCTTACGCAGGCTACCGGACGCACTCGCGGCACCGTCGAGGTAAACTCTGAGCCGGCGGGCGCGGAGGTGATTATCGACGGCAAAGTGGTAGGCCGGACGCCCTATCGCGCCACGCGCTGGGCTGGCAGCTATCCGGTCAAGGTGCAGCTACCAGGACGACCGCCGTTTGAGAGCGTGCTCAAAGTCCAAGCAGGCGAGCCTCTGCAGCTGACCGCGCAGCTTCCGTCCGAGTCCAAGCCGGACGAAAAGCCCATCGTCAAGCCCGCCGCCAAGCCCGACGGAACCAGCAAGCCCGCCGAATTTGCCATGGTGCGCAAGCCTCGACCGACCTGGCGCATCGCCACCGGAGCGGTGCTGCTGGGCGGCGGCGCAGTGATGTCGCTGTTTGGCGGCTCGGCGCTATTTATGAATGGGCGCTGCGACCTGGACCCCGACGTGGACTCGGCCCCGTGCGACAATCGCTATCAGACGCTGGGCATCGGCAGCTTGCTCACTGGCGTCGGGGTCGGCATGGCCATCGGCGGCGTCATCATGCTGGCAGTGCCAGGCCCGCTGGAGCGGGTGCAGGTCGCAGTGACACCGACGCCGGGCGGCCTGGGCCTGTGGGTAGGCGGACGTTTCTAGCAGCAGCGGAGGTTCCCATGCGCAGAGTAGTTGGCCTTACCGCAGCCTTGATTCTGGCTGGTTGTGGCTCGCTGTGGCGACCGTTTCTGGAGCCAGCAGCCGAAGACGACCCGTGTAGCCCGAACACCGGCGGCGCGCTGTATGCCTGCGCAGACGGAGGCACGGACAGCGACGCCGGACCTCCTGGCCCCTCGCCCTGGACGTTAGAACCGACGAACGTCAAAAATGCCCTGCGTGCCGTCTATACCGCTCCCGCCGTGGTAGATCCCGACAAACCTGTGTCCTGGGCGGTGGGCGATGCCGGGATGGTGCTGGCGCGCGACCCAGTGACCCAGAAGTGGGGAATCCCCACCGCGATAAACTCGGCGCTGAACCTGACTGCGATTCATGGCAACTCGCAGTTTGAAATCGTCACCGTCTCTGACTCAGGACGGGCGTTCCGCTACGAGGCCAACGGCTGGTATGAGTTTGCGCCGAAGCTCCAAACCGCGGCCACCTTGCAGGCCGTGTGGGCCTCGCCGCTGGGCAGCTTTGTGGCTGCAGGCAAAAACGCCGCACTGTTCAAGGTAAACGAGAACGGCTGGAAGTCGATTTCCATCCTGGTCAACCCACAGCCCCGTGGTCCTATCAACCTGAGCTCGGTGTGGGCCGACGGCGCGGGCAACTTTGCGCTGACCAGCGACGATGGCGACATCTTCACCCTAAACTACGCCGACACCATCACGCGTCAGCAAATCAGCCCCGGCGTTGCGCTGCGCAGCATCTGGGGAGCCAAGCCGACCTACCTGTTCGCCGTCGGAGATCAAGGCACCGTGGCCCGCAACAACGGCAGCGGGTGGTCCATCGAGCAGGTCGGCGTGATTCCGTCCACGGTCTCTTTGCGCGGCGTCACCGGTCGCCCCAACGGCGAGGTCTGGGTCGTCGGTGACAGAGGCTTCTGCGCGCACCTCAACGTCTTTGGCAAGTGGGAGCGCCAAGACACCGGCGATCCCGAAAATCTAAACGCGGTCTTTTACGACGACCGCCAGCAAGAGGTCATCGCCGTCGGCAACCAGGGCCGCATCTACAGTCAGCAGCTGTAGCCGTCCCGGCCCGCGCGCAGGTCGCTGCCGTCAGCATCATTGACCCACCGATGGCCCCCGTGCGATGTCCACTCCGTGAACTCTTTTGACAACTTCGACGTGGATGAAGACATGAATGGACGCTGGACGACCTTTACGCGCTTGGGAGCGCCGCCTGCGTCACCGCCTGCGCCTTTTTCCTTGCGCTGTACACCGCGCCACCGCACTAGCCGAACACTGTCGCTGACGATGCTGCTTGCGGCTTCACTTTTCAGCTGCACCAGGCCGCTTCCCGGACCCGAGACACCCGCTAACGGCACGACAGCCACCGTCTCTGCAGCAGCGGAGGTTACGGTGTCGGTGATCGGCACCAGCGACGTCCATGGCTATGTTGAGCCGCGCTCGCTGACCGTCAAGGATGACGCTGGTGCGGTGCAGAAAATCCAGCGCGGTGGTCTGGCACTGTTTGGTGGCTACCTGGCCAACCTGCGGGCCAAGTCTCCGGTGCTGCTGCTAGATGCTGGTGACCTGTTTCAAGGCACGCTGGTGTCAAACCTTGGGGAAGGTCAGGTGGTCATCGACGCCTACAACGTCCTTGGCTATAGCGCCGCCGCACTGGGCAACCATGAGTTTGACTTTGGCCCCGCGGGCCCGGTCTCGGTCGCAACCAAGCCGGAAGAAGATGCGACCGGCGCCCTCAAAGAGCGCATCGCCGCCGCCAAGTTCCCGTTTTTGTCCGCCAACGTCCTGGACAAAAAGACCGGTCGCCCCGTCGCCTGGCCGAACATTGCGCCCTCAACGCGCCTAGTCATCGGCGGCGTGCCCATCGGCATCATCGGCGCCATCACCGAGGACACGCCCCGCACCACCAACATCCTAAACCTGCGCGACGTAGAGATTGCCCAGATCATCCCCGCCGTCCGGGCCGAGGCGCAGGCCCTACGGGCGCAAGGTGTCGCCGCAGTCGTCCTCTCGGTGCACGAGGGCGCCAACTGCACCAACTTTGCCGACCCGCGCGACCTTAGCTCTTGCCGGAACAACGACGCGCACATCTTGAAAGTCGCTGAGCAGCTTGGCGGCTACGTCGATGCCATCATCGCCGGTCACAGCCACGCCGGAGTAGCCCACTTTGTCGGCGATATCCCGGTCATTCAGGCCTTCGCGATGGGCCAAGCCTTCGGTCGCCTGGACCTGCTATTTCGCCAGGGACCGACGGGCTATCAGCTAGACAAGTCGCGCACCCGCATCTATCCCCCGACTGAGCTGTGCTCGGTGCAGTTGCCGCCTGCAGGTAGTCAACCCAGCGCTATAAGCCCCCCCGCTGCGGTCGAGGCGCCAGTGGCAGCAGCCGGCTCTGCACCGTCGGCACCTAAGCCGCCTGGGTGGCGCTGCGACCCACGTTACTTGGCCGGTAAGCCGCTGCTACCTGCGGTCTATGAGGGCGCCCAAGTGCAGCCAAGCGCCCAAGTGCAGGCCGTGCTCGCTCCCCACATCGAGAAGGCCGCCGCTCGTCGCGCGACGCCGCTGGGCGTGACCTTGGCCGCCAAGCTACATCGCAACTACAAGGCCGAGTCTCCGCTTGGGCTGCTTTTGGCAGAGCTGATGCGCCTGAGTGTAGCGCGCGCGACCGGTCAGCAGGTGGACCTGGCCCTGCAAAACGGCGGCGGCATTCGCAACGAGCTGCCCGCAGGACCGCTCACCTACGGCGACTTGTTCGAGGTGCTGCCCTTTGACAACCG
>JAGNNG010000061.1:5451-8511 GCA_017990795.1 Deltaproteobacteria bacterium | reverse complement strand
GTCGCGCTGGGGGCGCTGGCAGGAGCTGATTTAGAGGAAGTGCTGGCCACTTTGGCCGCGACGCGACCGACGGCGGTAAACCTTTTTTGGGCGCTGTCTCGGATGCGGCAAGCGATTGCGGTGGCTCAGGCGCAAGGGGCGCTGACCAGCGCGGCACTGGGCGCGCAGCTGCTTTCAGAAGCGCACGCCATCTTTGCCGAAGATGTGCAGATGTGTCTGCGCATGGGCGACTTTGGGGCGCCGCTGCTGCCCGACGGCAATGTGCTGACTCACTGCAACGCGGGCGCGCTGGCCACCGGGGGTTATGGGACGGCGCTTGGCGTCATTCGCTCGGCGCATCGCCAAGGCCGTCCGATTGCGGTGTTTGCCGACGAGACGCGGCCTTATCTGCAGGGCGCGCGCCTGACCGCTTACGAGCTACACAAGAGCGGTATTCCCGTGACGCTCATCTGCGACAACATGGCCGGTCACCTGATGGCACGCGGCGAGGTTCAGTCGGTTATCGTCGGCGCCGACCGCATCACGCGCAGCGGCGATGTCGCCAACAAGATTGGGACTTATTCGCTGGCCGTGCTGGCGCAGGCACATGGCATTCCATTTTTCGTCGCTGCGCCTTGTTCCACGCTGGACTTGAGCCTGACGGATGGCGCCCAGATCCCGATCGAGGAGCGCAGTGCTGATGAGGTAAAGATCCTCGCTGGCGTGCGCATTGCCCCGGCTGCGGTACCGGCGCGTCACCCGGCGTTTGATGTCACCCCGGCACGGCTGGTCACGGCGATCATCACCGATACTGGCGTTGCGCGGGCTCCTTATGATCAGTCGCTGCCGCAACTGCTGGCGGCTTCGTCGTCCTCGTCCTTACGTAACCCCGCCCGCTAACAAGCGCACCAGCAAGCCGATATCCACCATCGCCCGCAGTGCTCGCAGCGGATGACGCAGCGTGCCCGAGAGGTCGCGCAGCCACACCGGGCGCTGCAGCAGTGTCAGCAGCAGTGAGACCCCCGCCGGCGATGCCAGCACCGGCACACCAAACACGATCGGCAGCGTCTCAAGCCGCGGCAGCAAGTCCGAGTCGGCCTGCAAGATCAGATCTGGCTGCTGCAGGTCGCCTTCGATGTGGCAGCGTCCGTCCTCAAAGCACAGCGTTATCGTCTCACCCGCGTCGGTGGCCACGAAGCTGATGCGGCTGTGCAGTCCGCGCAGGTAGCCGCCGTGACGTCGCGCGCAGTCGGTGAGGACGCCGTGAAAGAGGATCGCCAAGCTGCTCTCTGTGCAGTTGTCTGAAAGCGTCACAGGTTCCATTTCGCTAGGGTACAGTGCGCGACATGCGAACGCCAAAGACCCCTAAGTCCGCTTCTTGGTTTTCTCCTGCTTTTCCGTTTCAGTCTGCTGCGCAGCGTCGGCAGCATGGTCGCTCTCTGGCGCGGGCTGGTGGGCGCTGGCTTACAGCAGCGCTGTCGCTGACGTTGCCTTGGGCGGTGGCGGGTTGTGGTGACGGCACGACAGAGATGCCCGCGATGATGATGCCGATGGAGCCGCAAGAAGCCGCGCTGGTTCCGTGTAGCGCAGCGCTGCCGATGCCGACGACGCTGACCGAAAAAAGTCCAGCCAGCATCTGCATCAGTGTGGCTCCGGGTGAGTCGGCACCGGGGACGATGGCGCTGCTGGATGGAACCGCGCTGACGCTGGCTGACTACACGACGGTGGGCGCGCCGGTGCAGCTGTCGATGAGCGGTCCGCTCGGACGTCGCGGAGCTGACATCCTGCTGCCGATTGACTGGAGCAAGCTGCCAGCCGCCGCGCGTTCCGAGCGCTATCGCCTGGTCGTGCTGTCCAAGTTTGGCAATGCCCCGACGCACGTGACTCCCGTCGAGAACATCAAGATCTCCAACGCCAAGGGCGGCCAGCTGCGCTTCCACTTGCCCGGACACGATGTGGGGCCAGCAGCAGCGGCGGGGATGCAGGCCGTAGCGACGTTTCAGGTCGCCATGCCCGCGAGCATGGGCCTAAAAATCAAGCGCAAGTTTAGCTTCCGGGCCATCGGTGGCGTCTCGATGGGCGGCATCGGCTCGTCGATGAACTTCTTCCGCCACCCCGAAAAGTACGATGCAGTCGGCGTGCTTGGCTCCGACCCCGGTCCAGATCTGACGTACAGCCAGGGCTTCATCCGCGACTTTTTCTTCGGCGGCTTTTGCACGGCGGACAGCGGCAAACTTGGGCAACTGTGTCCTCAGACGCGGCAGCCACTGCGGGGCCAGGGCGAGCTGACCGGCAGCTTTGAGGCGATGCCGATTCAGACCGGCGAGGGCATTGGGCTGACGCTCAAGCGCTCGCTGTATCTGCGGGCCAACCGCGACCTAGTGCGCGCGCTAGGCAACTGGGCGTATCACAACCCCGCTGACAGCTACCTGCCACCCGGAGTGCCGTCGAGCACGCTGGCGCAAGACCCGACGACGGCGTGTACCAACCCCGTCATCCTCAAAGGCAAAAAGAGCGATCCCGGTGCCAAGCCGATGTACGACGGGCGCTTTAATCCCGACGGCAACTACGACGTCATCACCTTCTGCGACGGCGGCGAGGTCAACGGCCAGCCCGGCGTGTACGACGACACCAAGGCGCAGCGCGACCCCTCGCAGATCCTGCTGGCGGTGGACATCAACGGCAACAAGAAGCGCGAGCGCGGCGAGCCGGTGCTGATTCAGTCGAGCGAGCCGTTTCGCGATGTCGGCCTAGACGGTCTGTCAGACGACAAAGAGCCTGGCTACGACCCGGTGAAAAACCCTGATCCGGCAGGTGACAACTACCACTACCTGAAAAACCCCGGTGGCACCGAGGGCAACTGGCGCTACGACGCGGGCGAGCCGTACGACGACTTTGGGCTGGACGGTACCAAGGGCAAGGGCTGCCCGATTACCGACGGCATGAACGGCTGTTTCGACTACGGCGAAGGCAACGGCAAGTTTGACTACAACCCGGGCCTTACGCGCTGGCTGCAGCACGACCCGCACACGCTGATGGAGGGCTTGGCGCAGTCGACGCTGGACCAGCGCGACATCTATT
>JAGNNG010000061.1:0-5351 GCA_017990795.1 Deltaproteobacteria bacterium | reverse complement strand
CAGCGCGACATCTATTACGACGCGGGCATTCGCGACTTTTTTAACGCGCATGTCTCGACGAGCAGCCTGTTTGGCGTGCTGGCGGCGCGCGGTCTGTCGACGCAGCTGTTTGGCGGTTTCCCTGCGCTTTTGGGCCTATCTCCCGTCGATGAAGCCAAGTTCGAGCCCAGCCAAGTAGACATCAGCAAGCTCGGGCGGCGCATCTTTGTGCGCTACGGCAACCCCGAGCTGTCCGAGGAAGTGGCGGCGATGACCGGCGACGGCAGGCATGCCGGCGGAGTGCGCCAGGTGGTGCAGCGTGCGGTGGTGCTGTTCTCGTTCTTGCTGTCGCGCTGGCCGGATGCCGACCGTAGCTTGCAGCCCTCCGACGACCCGCGCCTGGTGCCCAAGGGCCTTAGCATCACGATGAAGAATGGTCGTACGACGCCCTTTAGCATGGTGCTGCCGCCCGGCTACTTCGAGGCTGAGAACCAAAAGCTGCGCTACCCCGTAGTCTACTTCGGCCACGGCTACGGCATGAGCCCCGAGGACATGGGCAAGAGCACCGGCAGCCTGATTCACAGCTTCATGTCCGACCCCGACCCGGCTCGTCGCTTGCCCAAGGCCATCCTGGTGTTCGTCGACGGCGTGTGTCGCCCCGGCGGCGAGGTGCCAAACGGCCCGCTGCCCGCAGGCGGCGACCTGTGCGAGGAAGGCGGCTTTTACACCGACCACGCCAGCGGCAGCTACAAAGGCGAGAGCATGCTGGAAGAGCTAGACACCTACCTGCGCCAGAACTACCGCCTGCGCGAGCCCGAAGAGATCGAAGTTCCGTACTAGTGTTTCGTCGCCACGCTACGTGACGCTGCGAAGTAGCCACAACGCATCATCATAATTTCAAATCAAAAAAGGGAATTTTGCCGCCTACTGAGACGTTGGCTATCTCAGTAGGCTTCCTACCTATCTAACCGGAGAGGGCAAAACATATGATGATGATGCGACGACAGTTTATGTGGGCTGCTGGATTGGTTCTTGCTTCGCCGCTGGCATTTGCCGATAAGCCGCCTGCGCTGGTCGCAACTGCCAGCGACACGTTGCCAAAAGTCGATCTCGCACGGTTTTTTGCTGGTTATCAGGCTTGCTTTGTGCTGCTTGATGTAAAGACGAACAAGTACATTCGTTATAATGAAAAAGAATGTCAGCAGGCATATTCGCCATGTTCATCTTTTAAAGTCCCTAATTCGCTAATCGGTCTGGACTCCGGTGCGATTGCCGATAAGGACTTTTTAATTAAATGGGATGGCAAGAATCGTGATCGCGAGGTCTTGAACCACGATCACACGCTTCAGACGGCAATGCGCGACTCTGTGCTTTGGTATTATCAAGAGCTGGCCACGCGGGTTGGTCTGCCGAAGATGCGTGAATATATCGATAAATTGGCCTATGGAAATCGCGATATATCTGGCGGTTTAACCAAGTTTTGGGTGACTTCTTCGCTCAAGATTAACGCTGAACAGCAAGTGCAGTTTATGCGCAAATTCATTAATAATGAACTGCCCGTTAAACAGCGCTCAATGGATATTGTTAAAGAGATTATGGTTTTGTCGAAAGATCAGAATGTTGTCTTTCGTGGCAAGACCGGCAGCAGCGGCAGTCATCACGAAGCAGGCAAGCTGGTAAATGACGGTTGGTTTGTCGGTTATGTTGAAAAAGAAGGTCGACCATATGCATTTGCAACGCATATTCGCTCATTTACCGAAAGTGATGTTTACGGTGGTCCGGTAGCGCGGAAAATTACCGAATCGGTTTTGCAGGCGATGGGCTTGTTAAACGCCCCACTATAAATCAACAAAAGAGCGGAATTTGCCCATGAGCCGTAGTGTACAGATTGCAGTCATGGTCGCGCAGGAGCAGTCGGCGGTATCGGCGCTGCTGCGCGCGCAGCTGGATGAGCACCAGATTCCGCTCGATCAAGCGGGGCTGGAGCGCTCGGTGGCGGAGGTGGTGCTGCGGCCTGAGCGGGGCACCATCTTGGTGGCCAAGCAGGCCGGGCAGGGCCTGGGGCCGAGTCACGATATCGTCGGGATGGCGTTCCTGGTCTACTTGTGGACGCCGGAGCTCGGCGGCCTGGTGGCGCGGCTGGAGGAGCTGTATGTCCTGCCGGTGCTTCGCGGTCACGGTCTGGGTGAGCAGCTGGTGCGAGCGTCGCTGGCCGAGGCGCGCCGGGTCGGCTGCGTCGCGGTGGACCTAGAGGTCGAGCACAGCCACGCACGTGCGGCGAACCTTTATGAGCGCCTGGGTTTTGAGGTGCTGCCGCGACGAGTATTTCGCAGGGACTTGAGCCGGGAGTAGCGCCCTGTTGCAGGACGCGCTGGGGTCGGAAAGCGGGGCTGTGGCTTAGCTGTTGTCGTCGTCAGCGTCGGCAGAGAGGTCGATGACCGCGGGCACGCCGTTCATACCCATGACGGTGGCGCCACGGACCAGGGCCAGCATCAGCAGCTCACTGGCGCGGCGACGAGCCTCCTCGGGATTGTCGCAGGCGCCCGTCGGGGTGATGGTGCCTTCGCTGAGCGCCGACTGCTTGACGATGCCGTAGGCGTAGACCTCACCGACGCGAACAACGTAGCCGAGCAGCGGCTCGGGGTCGTGGTCATAGGCCTTGATGACGCGGCCTGCCTCGTCCATCAGCCCCCACTCGCGCAGGCTGTCTTTATAGGTGCGGCGTGGATCTGGGGTGTAGTCGGGCAGGGTGACGCCGCGCTGGGTGGCGTCCTCTAGCTCGATGAAGCGCTTGGCGATCGTAAATAGCGCTGCGCCGTCAGTCTCTTCCTCGGGAGGCGCGGTGAAGACAGGCTTGCCGTCGCCGCCCATGATGGTCCAGCGAGGCCGCTTGTCATTGGTGTTTTCAGGCTGCGCGTGAAGCGCAACCCCGACAGAGAAGTTGCGGCCACTGATCTTGCCTTGCTTGCAGAGCTTGACGGCTACTTCCCACGTTTGCTCAAACATTGTTGAATTCACGCTAATCAAGAGCCCACGTCCTCGCGATGAAACTGGCTTTTGGGAAAAGTCAGCGGTTGCCTATGACTTCTTAGCTTTCTATCTTCGCACAAAATTACGCTGGCTCGGCTATCTCTCGATTGCTTGCGGCGTGACCGACGCTGATGAGCGCCCGTGCCAGCTTGGGCCGCGCCGCCCCAAGAGGGGCCAGGGTGTTACAGCTTCCAGTGGGGGCGCTAGTTGGCTCGGGTGCGCCAGCAGTCTGCGCAGCAGCAGCGCTTGCTTAGCAGAGCCGCTTCAGATGGAGGCAGCGCCGCTAGTTTGGCCAGCTGCACTAGACACAGGCCGCGGCTGTTGGCTGCCCCGATCAGCTGCTCCAAGAGCCGCTGGATGGTATCGAGGGAGAGCTCGGCGGTCGCAGTTTCCGCTGGGGTCGCGGGCGGGCGGCTGTCGCGTTGACGACGGCGCTCCCAGCGCATGCGCGCCAGCCTAAAGTGAGCGCCAGGCTGATGCGAGCCAATCTGCGGAGTCGGCAGTCTCATGCGGAGTCCTAGGTCCCATGGAGGTGGGCTGCAGTTCCGCTTGCGACGCTGGCGCGAGCTTAAGAGGCAGCACAGGAGGATTTTCAGGTTCAGTTAATGGGCGACAACGACGGGCGACAACATCGGGCGACATGTAGGCAGTTCTCCGACGGTGGACTGCGCTTTACTCGCCATTTGCGGCGCATCATATCCAAAGCGATCCGGGAGGCTAGCTTTTGTTTGGATTTTTTCCGGCGTCGCGAAGTTTTGCCGCTGGTCCTAGTTCTGGCTTTACAGCCTCGTAAAAAGCGGTGTAAAGCCAGGGTCTTATGTCTGATCCTCAGGTCGATCGGTTGGTTGCTGAAATTCAGCGTCGTGTGCTTGCGCAGCTCTCGGGTCAAAGAGGCGGCAGCGTGGGTGGTGCCGGGTCTGCAGGACCGGTGGTAAGCCTGGGCAGCGGGCTGCCGCTTCGGGACCAGCCTTGTAACGATGGCCCGTCTGAACACTGCAGTGCTTGCGGCATGTGCGCCGTGCGTCGCCCCGAAGCGGTGCGCGCCATCGTCGCTGAAGGTGCCGAGCGCATTGGCTCCGCTGAGGGCACTGGCCAGGCTCCGACTGATATCGCGAGCATGATTGATCACACGCTGTTAAAGGCCGATGCCACGGCTGCCGACGTGCAGAAGCTGTGTGAGGAGGCGCGCAAGCATCGGTTTGCTTCGGTCTGCGTAAATACCTGCTTTGTGCCCCAAGCCAAGCGCCTGCTCGTAGGCAGCGGCGTGATGGTTTGCGCCGTGGTTGGTTTTCCCCTCGGTGCCATGGCTCCAAATGCCAAGGCCTTTGAGGCTCGTGAGGCGGTTCGCGCCGGCGCCGAAGAGATCGATATGGTGATTAACCAAGGCGCACTCAAGTCGCGTGACTACGCCACGGTTCATGAGGACATCCGCAAAGTCGTCGAGGCCTCGCGACCTGCGCGCGTCAAAGTCATCTTGGAGACCGGCGCGCTAAACCAAGAAGAGAAGGTCATCGGCATCACGCTCTCTAAAGTAGCGGGCGCGCACTTTGTAAAGACCTCGACTGGCTTTGGGCCGGGTGGCGCGACGGCGGAAGACATTGCGCTCATGCGCAAGCTGGTCGGCAAAGACATGGGTGTGAAGGCCTCGGGCGGCGTGCGTACCTGTGAAGACGCGCAGGCGATGCGTGCAGCCGGAGCCAGCCGCATTGGGGCCTCGGCTTCGGTCTCAATTGTGGCCGGCTGTGCTGCTCCCAAGACCGAGACGCCGCCCGCACGAACCGGCTTTGTGCGACGAGCTCCAGCGACTCCAGCCGCCTCCGGTTCTAGCGGCAAGACGGGCGGTTATTAGCGCTGACTTTTCGCTCGCTTAGCGCCTGACTTGGGCGGCTCGCTGCTTGGCTACTTCCTTGCTTATCTGTGAAAGTTATCGATATGGATCCCCACTCTGTCTCTGCTTCCCGTGCGACTGCTTCCACTTCAAGCTCGGCTGCGCGACCCATCGACCGCGTAGTCATGATCGTCCTTGATTCCTGCGGGTGTGGCTCGGCCCCGGACGCGGCGCGTTATGGAGATGTCGGAGCCAACACGCTGGGGAACTTGAGCCGCCAGCAAGGGGGCCTCTCGCTGCCGAACTTGGCGTCGCTGGGCCTGGGCAACTTGACGGCGCTGCAAGGGGTGCCGCAGGTGCGCAGTACGCGCGGCAGCTATGGCCTGATGCGCGAGCGCAGCGCTGGCAAAGACACCACCACCGGGCACTGGGAAATCGCAGGCGTGCAAGTCGACACCGCCTTTCCGACCTTCCCGCAGGGCTTTCCCAAAGAGATGCTGGACCGCTTCACTGC
>JAGNNG010000060.1 GCA_017990795.1 Deltaproteobacteria bacterium | reverse complement strand
TCGAGCATTGCCACGTCACCCGTCGCAAAGTAGCCGTCTTCATCGACGATCGGGCCGCCCTCGTCTTTGAAGTAGCGCTGCGCCACCCAGGGACCGCGCACTTTGACGACACCAAATGCTTTGCCGTCGCGTGGCAACTCTTGGCCAGCATCGTCCGTGATCTTCATGTCGACGCCATACAGCGCGCGACCTTGCTTTAGCTGCAATTCCAGCCGCTCGGCGGGGGTCACGTTGCGCAGCATTCTCGGCAGTGCCGCGCAGGTACCAATTGGACTGGTCTCGGTCATGCCCCACAGATGAACAACTCGTGCGCCAACCTCATTCTGCAGTCGCTCAATCAAAGCCCGAGGTGCCGCCGATCCGCCAATCAGGATCTTTTTCAGGTGCGTAGGCCGCTCGCCCGGGTGCTGCTCCAGGTGGGCCAAAAAGTTCAGCCACACCGTTGGCACGCCCAGCGACAGCGTACACTCGCCAAGCCGCAGCAGCTCACACAGGCTTTTGCCGTCTAGATGGGGGCCTGGCAGCACCAGCTGCGCGCCGCACATCGCCGCAGAGTAAGGCACGCCCCAGCCACTGGCATGAAACATCGGCACGATCAGCAGCACCGAGTCCTGACTAGACAGCGCCAGCGAGTCCGCGGCACAGGAAGCCCAAGCATGCAGCACCGTCGAGCGATGGCTATAAAGCACGCCCTTGGGATTGCCGGTCGTTCCTGAGGTGTAGCACAGTGACGAGGCCTGGCTCTCGGAGAGCTCGGGCCACGACCACTTGGACGAGTGCCCAGCCAACAGTGCGTCATAGCAAAGCAGCCCGGGCAAACTCGCTTGAGCGGCCTGGGTCTGCTCAGAAGTTGCCAGCAGGATCAGCTTCTGCACCGAGCGCAGCGCCGGCGCCAGCTTCTGCACCAGCGGCACAAACGTCGGGTCGAGGAACAGCAGCGTGTCCTCGGCATGATTCACGATGTATTCGATCTGCTCAGGAAACAGGCGCGGGTTTACGGTGTGCAGCACAGCGCCGATGCCCGAGACCGCGTAGTACAGCTCGAGGTGACGGTGGGTGTTCCAAGCCAGCGTGGCGATGCGGTCGCCAGGCTTGACGCCCATGCCCAGCAGAGCCTGCGCTAGCTGCTTGCTTCGCGCTTCGATCTGCGCCCAGCTGCTGTGATGCACCACTCCATCGGCAGTGCGCGACAGAATTGGAGTGCCCCCGTGATAGCGAGCGGCATAGTCCAGTAGGGAAGGAATGAGAAGCGGCGTCTCCTGCATCAGTCCATGCATCGGTTGCTCCTTGGTTGCGGAATCAAGAGAGCCATCTTACGCCGCTCGCTGGCGAGAGCGTACCCACCGTCGCTATCACCGCACAAAATAAAAAAGGCCAGAGGCAAAAGCCCCTGACCTTTTTAGTCCAAGCAGCGTGTGAAGCGTAGAGCGGTTAGCTCTTGGCGGCCTCGGACACGATGACTTTGACCTTACCAACCACGCCCAGGCCCAGCTTCACATCGACGGTGTACTCACCGGTCGACTTGATGGGGTCGGCGATCACGATCTTCTTACGATCGACCGTCACGCCTTGTGCGCTCAGACCTTCTTCGATGTCACGGGTGCTGATCGAGCCGAACAGCTTGCCGCCTTCACCGGTCTGGCGAGAGATCTTCACGGTCACGCCGCTGATCTTCTCTCCAATGGTCTGGGCATCCTTGAGCAGCTTGGCATTGCGAGCTGCGATGATCTTCTTCTGATGCTCAATCTCTTTGACGTTCCGTTCCGTAGCGAGAGCAGCCAGTCCCTGCGGGAGCAGGTAGTTACGACCGTAGCCGTCACGTACGTTGACCAGATCGCCGCTCTTGCCGAGATTGGACACGTCTTCGCGCAAAATGATTCGCATAAGTGTCTCCTTCCTCTCTCTCGGCTATTGGCCCGTAACGGTGTATGGCATCAGCGCGATCATTCGCGAGCGCCGTACCGCCAGAGCAACCTTCCGCTGGTGCTTTGCACAGTTCCCGGAGATGCGGCGGGGAATGATCTTGCCGCGATCCGTGATGAAGTACTTCAGCAGCTGCGAGTCCTTGTAATCAATCGTCAGCGTCTTGTCCGCGCAGAAGCGGCAGACTTTCCGACGGGTGAAGCCACGCTTCCGCATTCCAGCGCCACCAGCAGCGGCAGCACCCTTGCGGTCACCACGATCGGCTCCGGCTTTTCCACGCGCGCCCCGTGGGGCATCATCAAAATCCATCGACATGGTTTATTCCTCCACCTTATCGCTGGCGAGTGCAGCTTCTTCGAGGTCCGGATCGAACTCATCGTCCTCTTCGTCCTCATCGCGGAAGCGCGAAGCGACAGCACCGGTAACCAGCTCTTCCTCATCTGGGATCGTGCTGGCGGCCTTGGCGAATACTTCATCGTCAACCGTCGACGGACGCACGTTGGGATCTACGTCTTCGTCAACCTTGACGGTGTAGTAGCGAATTACGCTGTCGAGCATACGCAGGTTACGCTCGATCTCCTCAACCACGCCGGCAGTCGCAAGGAACTGCCAGTACATATAAATGCCTTTGAGCTGCTTCTTGATCTCATAGGCCAGCTTGCGCTTGCCCCAGTTGTCGAGCTTGAGGGTCTTGCCCCCCATCGACTCGATAACCTGGCGAACCTTGCTGTTAACGTGGGTGATACCTTCCTGGTTGGTGTCTGGTCGCAGGATGAATATCGTTTCATATTCACGCTGCGTACCAGGCTCGTCTCGCATCGAAATCTCGGCCATGGTTTCCTCCTGGCTGATAAAGCCCCCAAACAAGTCGGGAGCGAGGATTGGGAAGACACTAACAACCACAGCCCACCGGGCTTGGTCAAGGATTGGTTTTAGGTTTCGCAGTCTTAGCTGGCTTTGGCTGGACCCATCCAATCAGGAGCCCGCCTGCAAGCACTCTTACGACCCGTTAAACTGATTCATCGCCTGCAAGATTCCCTTGTCGATGATCAGCTCCACGGCATCGACCATGCGCTCAAGCTCCTCAGTCAGTGCCGCTTGCTCGGACCGTCCAAACGAGCCGAGGACATAGTTCACAACCCGGTCCCGCTTGGCCGCATCGCCTCCCGGTCGCCCGACGCCACCGCGGATGCGCAGATAGTCTGCTCCAATAGCACCGGTGATCGAGCGCAGGCCATTGTGCCCGCCGTGTCCCCCGCCCTGCTTCACTTTGACGCGACCAAACTCGAGGTCGATGTCGTCGTGAATGACGATCAAGTGCGACGGCTCGACGCGAAAAAAAGCCATCATGCGCTGCACCGGACCGCCGGAGACATTCATGTACTCCATCGGCTTTTGCACGTGAACCTTGTCGCTGCGAAAGTCTAGCTGCAAGAGCTCACTGCCAAACTTGCTGCGAAAGTCGCCCGTCCGCCCGCCCCAGCGCTTCACCATGGCATCGACTGCCATAAAGCCGATGTTGTGACGGCTGGAAGCATACTCGTCGCCGGGATTTCCCAGTCCTACCACAAGCCAGGTCATGTCACGGGTCGCCTAGCGCCACACGAGCGCACTCAAGAGGATGGGCTCTGTACAAATGACATCGGTGCTGCGCCAACAAAAATGCTGGCCAGCACCGAGTAAAGCCCTCCGAGGGAGGAATAAGCGGAAGAGGTTGTGTAACGACTACTTCTTGGCTGCGGGCTTGGCGGCGGCGGCGGCGGCAGGCTTGGCTGCTGCAGCTGCAGGCTTGGCACCGGCTGCGGGCTTGGCACCGGCGGCTGGTGCAGGCGTCTTGCCAGAAGCGGCCTTGTCGCCAGCTGCTGCTGCTGCGCCTTCTCCTGCTTCGGCACCCTTCTCAGCGCGGGGCGCGGTCACAACGCACAGGGTCGTGGTCGCAGCCATCGCAACCGTAACGCCCTCTGGCATCTTGAGATCCGAGACGTGGATCGACTGACCAATGGCCAGCGCCGTCACATCGACTTCGATCTTCTCAGGAATGGCAGCTGGCAGCGAGGACAGCTGGATCGTGCGATAGACCTGGTGCAGCGTGCCGCCCTCTTTGACGCCTTCGCTCTTACCGGTGATGAGCATCGGCACCGTCACGCGAACCGGACGATCAATCGCCACGCTGATGAAGTCAGCATGAACAAGCTCGCCACGAACGGGCTCGCGCTGCAGGTCCTTGACCATGACCGACAGCTTGGTAGCGCCGTTGTCAATATCAAGGCTGAGCAGGGTGTTGCGACCCTTCACGGGGTCCAGGGACTTCATCAGCTCCACAGGGCTCAGTTGAAGCTGCAGCGGCGATATACCGGAGCCGTAGCAGATGGCGGGAATTAGGCCCTTGATGCGGGTCTTGTTGTTCGCCGTGGTGCCCTTGGTGGAACGAGATTGCGCGTTCAGTTTACCGACTTCCATCTCAGAGTGCCTCGTTTCTGGGGATCTAGAACTTGAGTCTACAGATGTCTCGCGCTTGCTAGGTATCACTGGGCTTCATCGCTGATGACTTCAATTGAGTACGTCAAATAGCAAGATGCCGCGCGAGGTTGTGATAGCTGGGTATCAAATTCCCTTGCAACAATCAAAGGTTTTCAAGTCCACCTGCTACAGGAATCTTGGACCGCGGGCTTTCTCCGGTGCATTGTTTAGTGGTTCACGCGCAGCTGCGGACGCAGCGCTTGGCTCCACTTCACAGGCACAACCACAGGACTGATATCGATGATCAAGAACAGCCCATCCCGTCGTAGCGCATCCTTGTTGACCCTCTCTTTGAGCACCCTGGTTGGCCTGCTCGGCCTACCGAGCCTCTCGCACGCCAGCGGCTGGGAGATCGACACCGCACACTCTGCTGCCAACTTCAAAGTCCGCCACATGATGGTGTCCAACGTCTCTGGCGCGTTCACCGGAGTCAAAGGCCAGGCGAACCTTGACGACAAGGACATCACCAAGTCCACGGTCGAGGCCACCATCGACGTCGCCACTATCAACACCAGCAACGGCGATCGCGACAAGCACCTGCGCTCCCCTGACTTCTTTGATACCCAGAAGTTTCCGACCATCTCCTTTAAGTCGACCAAGATCGAGAAGCAGGGCGACAAGCTCGCGCTTACTGGCGACCTGACCCTGCACGGCGTCACCAAGCCCGTCACGCTTAGCACCGAGCTAAGCCCCGAAGTCAAAGACCCCTGGGGCAAGCAGCGTCGCGGCATCGTTGCCACCGGCAAGCTCAATCGCAAGGACTTTGGCCTTGGCTGGAACAAGGCACTAGAAGCTGGCGGCGTCGCTGTCGGCGAAGAGATCCAGCTGACGATCGAAGCCGAGCTGACCAAGGCTGCAGCCCCCGCTGCTGCTCCTGCTGCTGAGAAGCCCGCCGCTCCGGTCAAGGAAGCCAAGCCCCGCCCCAGCAAGTAACACTGCGGACTCCAGGGCGCTGGTTGTGCTGGCCATCCGCCCTGGAATTGCCGTAGATGTTCGGCATGTCAGAAGCCCCAAAAGACCCCTCCCCGTTTGACCCCAGCGCAGCAGCTCGCCCAGACTCTGGAATCTTTGGACTAGACGATAGTGAAGAGGCCGCGCGCGTGGTCTTGGTGCCGGTGCCGTTTGATGCCACGACCTCGTATCACCGAGGTACCGCAGCCGGACCGCAAGCGATCTTGGCCGCCAGTCATCAAGTCGATCTCTTTGATGTGCAGACCGGTCGCCCCTATGCCGCCGGGATTCACCTTCAGCCCGAGAGCCCTCAAGTCCTGGCCTGGAATCAGACCGCCCGCGCCGCCGCCGATCCCGTCATTGCCGCCGCCGGTGTCATCAGTGGAAGTGACGCCGCCACCCTGTCCGCACAGCTGCTGCAGGTCAATCAGATCTCCCAGCAGCTTGAGCTATGGGTCACCACCCAGACCGAGCGACTGCTGCAAGCGGGCAAGCTGGTCGGCATCGTAGGCGGCGATCACTCGGTGCCGCTGGGTGCGATCAAGGCTTATGCGCAGCACTACCCCGGCCTGGGAATCCTGCACATTGATGCTCACGCCGACCTGCGCTGCGCCTACGAAGGCTTTACGCAGTCACATGCATCGATCATGTACAACGTGATGACGCAGGTGCCGCAGGTTGCGCGCTTGGTGCAGGTGGGCCTGCGCGATGTCTGCGAAGAGGAAGTCGACTTCATCAAGGACAGCGGCGGTCGCATCACCGCCTTCTTTGACATCGATCTAGCCAGCGCCCGCGCGGACGGTGAACCCTGGCGCAAGACCTGCGCCCGCATCACATCCGAGCTCCCGCAGCAGGTCTACGTGAGCTTCGACATCGATGGCTTTGAGCGCGCCCTGTGCCCCCACACCGGCACCCCGGTTCCTGGAGGACTCCTATACAACGACGTACTGCTGCTACTGGCCGAGATCGTCCGCTCAGGCCGTCGCATTGTCGGCTTTGACCTGACCGAGGTGGCCCCTTCTCCCGATCCTGACAATGACTGGGATGCCAACGTGGGCGCGCGCATCCTGTACAAGCTCATCGGCTTTGCGCTGCTGTCAGCGACGCCAGCGGGCACCTAGGCGAATGCCCCCTGCCTGCTACCTTCGCCGCGCGGCCAGTCCCACTTTGAGCAAATAGCCAAACAAAACTGTTGACTCGCAGCGCCGAAGATTTTACTTACTCCTAGCTGCCTGCTTCGCCGTGATGCGTTCCTCGCCATCGGGCCTCCTTTAGGTACGCAGACAGTTGGCAGGTAGCAACGATTCCCTAGGCGCGTAGCTCAGTGGTAGAGCACTACCTTGACACGGTAGGGGTCCCCGGTTCAAGCCCGGGCGCGCCTATAAACTCTCAGCTTTCCTTCGGTTTTTTCCCTGCTTTTTTAAGATATGCACTCGACCCGGGTCTGATGAATCCGGTAGGATGCACAGACTACGTAGGAGATCGATATGCCTAAGATGAAAACGCACTCTGCCGCCAAGAAGCGCTTCAAGAAGACGGCGAGCGGGCACTTCAAGCACAAGCAAGCTCACAAGAGCCACCTTCTGACCCACGAGTCGTCCAAGCGCAAGCGCAAGCTGCGTGGCACCAAGCTGGTTCACAAGTCCCACGAACACCAGATCTCGCTGCTTCTGCCTTACGCCTAAGCAAGCTAGTCACCAAAAATCAAAAGCCGATGAGTGAATGCTCATCGGCTTTTTTGTTTTGAAAGGGGCTGAGCGGCTCGATGGCGGCGTTGCTCCTGCGGGCCGGTGCTCAGCGTACTTTAAGTACGCCTCCGCTCCGGTCCTCGTCGCGCCTTGCCCTCGAACCGCTCAGCCCCTTTCATTCAAGTTCGGCTTTTCTGGGGGTCCAAGCTGTCTTCTCGGGCTTTGCCCTCGGTCTGCTTGGCCCCTTTTAGTTAGCTTCGGTTTTTACGGGGCTGGGGCCGGGGCTGGCGTGGGGTCTTTTGGGGACTCGGGCTTTTCGGAGGGGGTGTACTGGGCTTTTTCTCGGTAGGCATCGATGGCATCTAGTGAGGGCTGGATCGCTTCCAGGGCTGTCGCGCCACCGGCTAACGCCCACGCCAGCAGCTGCATCGTATGCGCGCCAATCGCCTGCTGAAGCTGCAGCCGCAGCGAGCGCAGATCCGGCAGCTTCGGCTTCTTCTCCTTCGCCTTGGTCACGCCTACCATCTCGGCATACTCGGCGTGGCAGCGACGCACCTCGGCCAGCACCTCGGGCCCACACAGCGCATCGATCTCCGACTTTAGGCGCTCCTTCTCGATGACCTTCAGCCGCCGCTCCGCCTCGACCCACTGCGCCCCATACTCTAGCCGTACAAACGACACACCATCTGGGAACAGCAAGTCGTGTAGCTGGCCGGCGCGCGCAGCGGTTGGGTAGCGATCGTGCGGCAGCCGCGCCAGGCTCTCTAGCCGCCCCTGCAGACAGACCCACGAGGTATCCGCCGCCAGATCGATCGGGCGACTATTCGCCGTCACTGGGATCTTCAGGTGGTCGCCATAAGCAGCCTCGACGATCTGCAGCGTCCCATCCAGATAGTCACGGCTACTGGTCAGCGCCGCAGTCATCCGCTTGGGGACTGCCGCCAACAGCTGCCGCCCCAGCGCCGTCAGCGTCGGCACATCCCCATTGGGCGAGCGAGTGTAGCGACTAAAATCCAGCTCCAGCAGCGGCTTAGGTGGCTCAATCAGCAGTTTTTTGGTCATGGTCCAAGCTCCTTCCTGTAGGTGCCCCAACCATAGCAACTTTTGGCCGAATTACACGGCCAATTCCAAAAAAATTCCGAGATTTCTCGCCTTCAACATGAACGCATTGACTCTAAGCCCGAGATTTCTCGCCTTCAACATGAACGCATTGACCTTAAGCCCGCGATTTCTCGCCCTCAACATGAACGCATCGACCCTAAGCCCGAGATTTCTCGCCCTCAACATGAACGCATTGACCCTAAGCCCGAGATTTTCCGGCTCAGAGCGAGCCGCCCTCCCCCGCCACCAGCCAGGACCGACCGCCTACACGTCCAAGTTTTGCTTTTCCGAGGCGCGCCGCAGCAGGGTCGACTGAATCAGCAGGATCAGGAAGATCAGGAC
>JAGNNG010000059.1 GCA_017990795.1 Deltaproteobacteria bacterium | reverse complement strand
AAGTCCAACGGGAATGGGCGACAAGCCCAGCGAGCTGGGACGGATCAGCATCGTCGCTCTTGGCGAGCAGCTTCGGCTTTACTACACCGTCGATGCGACGTACCTGCGCTTTGCGCAGCTCTCGAAGGCGGGACTGCAAGCACGACTGCGCGGCGAGGCAGCCGAGGTGCCGGTGATGCTCAGCGAGCCGGTGCTGTGGGCCAGTGACTTTGAGATCCTAAGTGGACGAAGCGACCGCAAGCCAGCGCAGCGACTGGACGGGGTGATGGTGCGAGCGGTGCTCACTCCAACGGGTCGGCAGCGACTGGATCTGTATGCGGCGGCGGCAATTCCGACCAAAAGCATGCTGGTGGCAGCGTCGCTGTACCCCGGTAGCAGCCCAAGTGGCGCAGGAGAACGATTTCTTCCCGTTGAGGCCCCACTCTTGGCCGCAAACACCGAGGGTGAGCCCAGTAGTCCGACGCTGACCATCTATCAAGGCCAGCCGCTGCTGCTGCTGGGACTGCGACAAGTCTCGACGGGGATTGCTGCAGCGGTGATGAAGTAGCGATGCGCGACCCAGCCCAAGCTGCCGTGGTGCAGCTGCTGCAAGCGGCGGTCGATACCGTCTATCCGGCAGCGGTCCTGTGCAGCGGTCGCCACACCGTCGAGTTAGAGGTCGCAGTCGGCGCCGCCTCGCTGCAGACCTGGTTTGACTTGGCGTCGCTGACCAAGGCGCTTTCGACCAGCGTGCTGGCGATGCAGCTGCATGACGCCGGAAAGCTGACGCTGGAAGACGAGGTGCTTCCGGGCGTGCGCGTCTGGCACCTGCTTTCGCACTGCAGCGGACTGCCCGCCTGCTTTCCTCCGCTGTTTGCGCAGCATCAAGGACTGCTGGATGCACCGTCGGTACACACCCGCCAGGCGGTGATCCGCGCGGCGCAAGCGGCGACCCGCACGCCGGTGGCAACACAGGCGGTCTACAGCGACCTAGGCTTTATTCTGCTGGGCGACTTTTTAGAGCAGCGCGGGCAAGCTCGACTCGACCAGCAGCTGGAACAGTGGCTGCAGCCGCTGGGACTGGCGCTGTCGTTCCTACCGCTTACTGGCGAAAAGCCGCAGCCCGTAGACTGTGCCCAAACCCGACGAGAGTCGCCCGCGCGCGAGCTGCTAACCGGCGTAGTCCACGACGACACCGCGCGAGCGATGCTGGGCGTCGCCGGACACGCGGGCCTGTTTGGTACCGCGCGCGCGGTGTTCGACCTGGCGCAGCTGCTGCTGGCTTGCTATCACGGCGACCGCGCGGCGCAGCACGCATTAAGAGTCAGCGCAGCGACAGTACAGCGCTTCTTTGCACCGGTCTTGGTGCCAGGGCTGCGCACCACCTGGGGCCTGGGCTGGGACCACCCTGATCCGCATCCCC
Organism: Deltaproteobacteria bacterium; assembly: GCA_017990795.1. Taxonomy (GTDB): domain Bacteria; phylum Myxococcota_A; class Polyangia; order Palsa-1104; family JAEUJZ01; genus JAGNNG01. Next base: position 7,173 of record JAGNNG010000059.1, on the reverse strand, counting down.
CCGCAGGCTCGGACGCAGGCAGCACCTCGTCGGCAGGGCGGCTGTGGTCGCGGGCGGGCGTAGGTCACTTGGGCTTTACCGGCTGCTCGGTGTGGCTGGACCCGGCCCAGCGTGCGGTCGCCGTGCTGGTCTCAAATCGCGTCTGCGTTGCCACTTCCGCCGAGGCTGAGCAAACCAAAGCCGGCATGCGCCGCCTCAGACCGCAGCTACACGATGCGCTGATGCTTAGCTGGCAGCAGCCCCGCTAGCCCAGCGAGCTTGCGACGGCGACGGCGCACCACCCGCTGCTAGCGCTGGGTCGAGTGACGCAGGATGGTATACAGGATCTTGGCCCCGGCACCGATGCTGCCTTTGATGGTGGCCGAGACCTTGGACTCACCGCCTCGACGACGGTGGTAACGGACTGGAACCTCGACGATGTGCAGCCCGCGGCGCACCGCCTTGACCTGCATCTCAACCGTCCAGCCGTAGTCGGTGTCCGCCATGCCCAGCGCCAGCAGCGCCGGGTATCGAATCGCCCGCAGCGGTCCCAGGTCGGTGTAGCGCTGCCCGTACACGGCGCGAATCAGGCCCACCGCGACGGCATTGCCCACGCGCTGCGCCGGCTGTAGCGAGCCCGGCTCAGCATTGCCCAGCGTGCGCGAACCAATCGCCAGATCAGCGCCGCCAATGACCGCATCGATAAGCCGCGCCAAGTCGCTGACATCGTCGCTGCCATCAGCGTCCATAAAGATCACGACATCGGGCGGATGCTGCTGCTTTTGTAGCAGTGCAATGCCACGCAGACAGGCGGCGCCGTAGCCTTTTTGCGGCTCGGGCACCACCAGCGCGCCCCGCTCCTCAGCCAGCGCGGCGGTCTTGTCTTTGCTGCCATTGTCGACGACCACGACATGACGAATCGGCGCGCCCAGCGAGCGCAGGGACGACACCACCTCGCCAATGGTGGCCTCTTCGTTCAGCGCCGGAATCAGCACGTCGACGATCAGCCGCGCGCGGTCCAGACGATGCGGCGGCAGCGGATTGGCCCGCGACCGACCCGGCGGTGCGCTGTGTGGCGGCGGCGCAGACTTGTCCCCCAAGTTGTCACCCAATTTTTGCCCCGACTTATCAGCCAGCGGCTCGCTGGCACCGTCGCTCTTTGTATCAGTGGACATTGCCATGGAACATCTGCCAGAGGCTCAGCAGCACTTCAAGCAGGATTAGCACCACCACCACCAGCTCTAGCCGCCAGGTGCTGCGGTGCTGCACTAGATCAACCAGGAGCACGACGTTTTCCTGAATCATCCGCAGCTTGGCTTCCAGCGCGCGAAAGCGATCGTCTAGCTCCAGCTCTAGCCGCAGGCTGTTGTACAGACGGTCTAGGTGCTGGTGCTCCCACGTCGCATCGGGCTTATCGAACAGCGCCAGCGTCGAGATGACACCGTTGCGAGTCGCAATACATGACCCAATAAACTTCACCAGATCATCGACCCGGCCCGGAATGCGGCCCGCGGTCTGCAGGTTGCGCGTAATCACGTCGGTGCGCTTGACGATCTCCTGCACATCCTCTTCGTAGTAGTCCATCGCTACCGACTGCGCCAACAGCAGGCTCATGACCTTGAGCGCGGGCACGGACGCGTCGGACATCACCACGCGGTCAAACTTGACCTCCAGCTTGGAGCCGGGCAGAAGCTCGACCAAAAAGTCCTCGGTCAGCGGCGGATGCGGCTCCGGTCCCAAGCGCGAGGAGATGGTGCGAATGACCTGCTCGCGCTCTGCGGCGTTCATGCCGATTAGCACCACCGAGCCAAAGTCGAACAGCACCGCCAGCCGCAGCGGCCCTGGCGACGGAAAACGCGCGACCAGACAGTCCTTGTCCAGCTCGCACTCAGTCGAGTCAGCCAGCGCTGGCTGTAGGTCTTTGAGGCGAAACGTCGTCGCAAACGCATACGCCACAATCACCAGCGGGCCCGTGCTGTTGTCGATGGGCTCTGGGAGTCGAGCTGGCGTGAGATCTACCTTACCGCTGCGCATGCTTGCCGTCAGCAAACCACAATGGACCTCAAAGTGCAACGCGCGCCCCAGAGTGACAGCCCGGCTGCGGAGTTGCATCACTTTGCAGTAACCCGAGCAGGCGAGCCGAGACGCGAACCATGCGATGAGCGCGCCATCACCCAACCAGCCGCCAGCAGGCTCCGCAGCGACTTCCCGGCAGCGCGCCTATTTGTTTGCGTATTGCTATCGGCCAGCGGCATGCTGACGCACATGCACAAACCCAGCGCGCAGCGCTTTGCAGACGGCCTCACCAGCGAGCAGAAAATACCGGTGCGCAGCGTCGGTCGGCTGGGAGCGATGCTGGCTCTCGTGCTGGGTCTGTCCGGCTGCCAGGATACCGTCGGTGCTCCGTCTTCGGACAGCCCGGACCTGTCGCTGCCGGTCCCAGCCGGGCCCGCGCTGTTTGTCGCCACCGAGGCAGAGCTTGATGCGGCGGTGCCCAAGCTGCGACTGGCGATGGTCAACGTCGGACAAGGCGACGGGATGGTGCTCAAGCTGCCGGGTGGTGGCGTGGTAGCCATCGACGGTGGACCGGACCGAACGGGCGCGTATTCGCAGTTTCTAACCCGGCAAGGCATTAGCCGCGTGGATCAGGTGCTGCTGTCGCACGCGCACTCGGATCACTACACCGGGCTGTCGGCGGCGATGGCGCTGGTGCCAACCGACTGCGCCGCCCGAGTCCGTGACCCCGGATATGACCGCCCCGACATTCCCGGCTATCAGTTCTTTCGCTCCAGCGCGGGCTGTCGCTATCAGCCGCTGCCGCTAAACCAAACCGTGGTCCTCGATCCGCAGGTCGCGGTGGAGCTGTTCTCGGTAAGCGACACGCCCTATCCGATGGCAGATGGCACCGGCATCAACAACACGTCGCTGGTGATGCGCGTGCGCTACGGTCGCTTCTCGGTGATGTTTACCGGCGACGCGCAGACCGAAGCCGAGCGCACGCTGGTGAAAAACTACGCGCCCCAGCTGAAATCGACGGTGCTCAAGGTCAGCCACCACGGCAGCTGCAACGCCACCGCGACTAGCTTTTTGGCCGCCGTCAGCCCCGACTACGCGCTCATCAGCAACGGCGAGCCGCCCCCGCCCGGCAGTCCGAACGACTTTGGTCACCCTCACTGCCAGACCATCGACAAGCTGAAAAAAAGTGGCGCGCACTGGCTGCGCACCGACTTAAACGGCGAGATCTGGGTCATCTCGGACGGCACGCGCTACACCGTCACCGTCGAGAAGTCCACGCGAGATCAGGCCGTCTGCCCGCGCAACTGCGGCAACCCTGTGGATTTTTAGCCCATCGACGACAGCAGCGGCACCTCGGCAAAAATCGGGCTGCAAAACGCCCAAAGTCGAGCCTGTTTTTGTGGAACAATGGCGCGCCGTGATGCGCTTTGCTTCGAAAACGCCGTGCGCTGTAAACCGCCGCAAGGTCCGGCTTGACCACCGCACGCCGGCGCTGAGTCAAGGACTGGTGCTGGGTCTGGGGCTTTTGAGCGCCTGTACTCGCAGCACTCCCAAGACGGCGACACTGGGTGCGGCAACGGGCACCAGCGGTCAGCCGGCCAGCGCAGCCAGCAACGACAAAGTGCGGTTGCCAAAGCTGCCCGCCTGGTCCGGAGACCGCCTGGTTGCGCGCCTGACCGACCTGGCTGGCACGGCGGCTTTGGACCTTGGCGACCGCAGCCTCAGCGACGAGCTGGCGGCTTTGGATACGCCGTACAAGCTGGTCAGTCCATACAGTGGCCTGCGCGGCGATGCGGCGCTGCGAGTGCTGGAAGTCGCAGTCGTCAGGCCCCAGGTTACAAGCTATGCGGCGGGGGCCGCAGGGCCGGGCAGCAGCGAGCCAGCGACGCGCTCAGTCAGTACCGAGCCCACCCCGCGCTTTGATCCGGTGTGGAATCGCTTTCGCGGCGTCTACGAGTCCAAGCTGTCGCTGCTCGCCCCGCAAGGTAGCTGCTATCGCTACCGCATGACCCTGCCCGCGCGTGGGAGCTTGGCGTTTTCCGTCGCGGCTATGCCGCCCAAGAAAGGCGTCGGCAGCGTGCCGGTGGAGTTCTCGCTGGCGGTAGATGGACAGTCGGTCTGGCAACAAAAGGTCACCGCGACCCAAGCGGGACGCTGGCTGCCGTTTGAAGTGCAGCTGCCCGCAGCAACCAGCGCCAACCGCCCGCAAGAGCTGTCGCTGTGCAGTCGCAGCGCGACGCCGGGCGCGGGCAGCGTGGTCGGCACCGCGATCTGGGGCAACCCCGAGCTGTGGGCACTGGGCGAAGGTGCCAAAGCGGCCAATGTGCTGCTGATCCTCGTCGACACACTGCGCGACGACGCCACGACGATGATGCCGCGCCTAGGCGAGTTTGCGACGCAGTCGGTGCGCTTCTCGCAAGCCATCACCGCTGCAACCTGGACTCGCCCGTCGCTGCTTGCGCTACTTGGTGGCGAGCTACCATCCGCCATCGGCCAAAACGCCGAGGACATGATCCCCAAAGAGCGCGACCGTCAGCGCTTTTATGCCCTGGGTCGCAAGCTGCTGCCGCGCGTGCTGCGAGAGTCGGGCCTCAAGGTCGCCGCCATCGGTAATAATTTCTTCCTGCTCGGCTATCCGCAGATCGGCCTCAGCCTCGGCTTTGACGAGGTGGATGACGTCCGCCATCCGGTCGAGGACTCGCCGGCCATTACCCGCGCTGCGACGCAGTTTCTGCGCAAAAACAAAGACCGCTCATTCTTTTTGCAGCTGCACTACGACGCGCCGCACTGGCCTTACTCACCACCGGCGCAGTACCTAACCAGCGTGCCCAGCGAACAAGTGGCGCGGCTGATGGGACTGCCCAGCACTGCCAGCAAAGCGCCTGCCGCCTCGGTGACACCTGCCGCCAGCTCGACGGTCGCACTCGATAGCAACGCGCGCGCTTACTTGGCCGAGGCAGCGTATGCCGACGCGCAAGTAGCACAGGTCCTAGACGAGCTGCAAAAGCTCGGGCTGCGCGAGCGTACGCTGGTGATCGTCGTTGGTGATCACGGCGAAGTCTTTGATCCGCAGCACAACCACTACGTGATGGCGCTAAAGCAACCGACGCTGTACCACCACGGCTGGTCGGCCTACGACGAGATCCTGCGCGTCCCGCTGCTGCTCGGCATGCCCGGACGACTTCCCGGTGGCGTAAACGTGCGCGAGCAAGTGCGGCTAACCGATGTCGCGCCGACGGTACTTGAGGTGCTCGATCTGGTCAGCAAGCGACCGCAGCTGCCCGGCGGTGAGCGCGCGACCGGAAGCAGTCTGTTGCCGCTGATGCAGGGCGAAAAAGAAAAGCTCGAGCGGCCTGCGTTTGTCGAAGGGCAGAACGTGCGGGCGCTGCGGGCCTCGGGTTATCTGTATCTGCGGCGCTCTGATCCGCGTCTGCAAAAGGCGCGCGAGAACAGCGGCATCGGGGCGGTTCAGGCAGTTCCCGAGGAGCTTTACGACCTGCAAAAAGATCCCCAGCAGCACCACAACCTGCTGCTGGGCACACCGTCGCCACAGATGACTCAGGTGCTGGTGGCGATGCGCACCCAGTTTTTGCAAAATGCCCCGCAGCTGCCCGACGCCAAGATGCCGATTACCCACCTGCAGCTAGCGGCCAGCGCCGGGACTCGGCGTGAGCTGACGGGGACGATTTTAAGCTCCGATCCGCAGCTGAGCGTCGCAGGCGTGCAAGGAGGCGAGGTCAGTCCGCTAGGGCCGGGACGGCTGGAAGTCACGCTGCGCAGCGGGGGCCGCGTCGATCTGGCCGTGGACGCTGACGCCAAGCTAGAGCTGCAGCTGACGCTCGATGGACTGCCGCTGGCCAAAGAGCTGCTGCTGCTGGGCCCGTATAGCTTGCCGCTGCTGGTCGGTGCTGCGGACGCAGACAAGCGCGAGGCAGTGGCTCCAGCAGCAAGCCCCGTCGCCACACCGGCAAGCCCACCGTCTGTCGAATCGGCGACTAGCCCCGAGCGCAGCTTGGTAATCGGCGGCGCGGTGCTATCTCGCTTATCTGCAGCGTATGCGCCCGTTGCTGGTGAGCACGGCGATGTGCTGCTGTGGCGCGACCAAGCCAGCCCCGGTGCTTTAGCTCCGACGCTCTCTCGTAGTACCCAGGCCACCCAAGGCGAAGTCTCGACGATGATGCGCGACTGGGGTTATGCCCAGCCCGCCGCGCCTGCCGGTGGTGACAAAGCGACGGCATCTTCCGCCGCCAGTGCTTCCGCGCCCGCGCCCCCAAGTGGGCCCAAGTCACCGCCGTAAAGCGGTGCCACGCCGTAGGAGGAATCCGATGTCTCACCCTTGCCTGCTTGTGCTGTGCAGGACACCTCATCGCCTACTGCCAGCTGGCGCACAGCGACGACAGCGACTGGCTCAGCTGGGCCTGTCTGGGCTGCTGCTGCTGGTCACTTCGCTGCTAGCCTGTGATGCCCCGATGTCGCCGCCACCGACGCTGCAGACCGACGGAGGTACGCCGCCAGCGCCCGACCTGGCGATGGTGCAGTCCGGTGATGACGCCTGCACAGCCAAGCCGGTGGATGACACCTCGCTGTGCCCGGTGACGTTTGAGTACCAGCCGACGCAGCCTGCAACCTCGATTGCGCTGGCGGGCGAGTTTAACGGCTGGAGCACCTCGGCCACGCCGCTGACGGGTCCTGACGCCAAAGGGCTCTATCGCGCGACGTTGAACCTGGCCCCAGGGCTTTACGGCTACAAAGTGGTGTTTGGCGGCAGCGACTGGCGGCTCGACGACCGCAGCGCTTATCGAAAGTACGTCGGCGGCACCGAAAACTCGGGTCTGCGGGTGCGCAACTGTCGGCAGGTGCAGGTCGAGGTAGTCCCCGGTACGCTGCAGGTGCAAAAAGACGTACCCGGCAGGGGGTCGCTGTCGGCGCAGGTGCGCTTTGTAACCTCTGATGGGCAAAGCACGCCGGTGTGCAGCGTCAAGAGCACGCTGCGCCTGCCCGCGTTCCACAAGAGCACCGGAACCACGCTGCCGCCGCTGTCAGACAGTCAGCTGGTGCTCGCCGCCGACCGCCGCACCGCCACGCTGAAGCTAACCGACCTGACCGACGGCAAGTACACCGTGGGCCTGACCGCCAACGCCAGCGGCCAAGACGGCGAGACGCTGCTGTTGCCGTTTT
>JAGNNG010000058.1 GCA_017990795.1 Deltaproteobacteria bacterium | reverse complement strand
CGGCTCACCGACTTGTTGGCGGTGGTGCGGGGCTCCTTCTGGGGCGGGCGCGGCATGGTGTGGCACTTATAACAAGAAACCCAAGGGTCTACGAACAAGTTGCAAGCGAATTGCCAGCGGCGGCGCGTCGGGGGCTTCGACGTCGGGCGCTGGGTCAGAACTGCTCGCATCCTCGTCGAGAGCCGCTCCGTACTCGACGTATTTGGGGTGGTATCGCTACACTCTTGGGCATGTCGCCACCGCCTATTGATGACTTTGACCATCGACCGTCGCAGGCTCCTACCGTGAAGCAGTTTCGAGGGCCCGGTGGGCTTGAGATGTTCCGCCTGATGGCCGGTTCAGCCGTCGCCGAGGTCGCGCCTTCCCGGGGCGGCATCATCACCCGCTTCGCTGTCGGTAAGGACGAGATCCTCTATCTGGACGAGAAGACGCTGGCGGATCGCAAAGAGAAGGTGCGCGGTGGCGTGCCGGTCCTGTTTCCCATCGCGGGTCGTCTGACGGGAGATCGGTACCTAATCGACGGCCTCGGCTATCCGATGCGTCAGCACGGTTTGGCTCGTCATGCGGCCTGGGAGGTTATCAACGTTGCGCAGGCGCACCTGACGATGGAGCTGCGTAGCAGTCCCGCAACGATGGTGACCTTTCCGTTTGAGTTCTCGTGCCGACTGACGGTGGATGTTGGGCGGGCGGGCTATCGCTCGCTAGCGATTGAGATGACGGTGGAAAATCGCAGCAAGCACCGGATGCCGCTGCACTGTGGGCTGCATCCGTACTTTTTGCTTGCTGACCAAGACAAGCAGCAGGCGATGGTGCAGGTCTCGGCTGCGCAGGCGCTGGACAACACGACGGGCCAGGCTTTCGCCTGGGCTGGGACGGTAGATTTGGCCGCTCCCGAGGTGGACTTGCACCTGCATGACGTAACGGAGCGCCAGGCGACGCTGCAGATTCCAGGCAAAGCCACCCGCCAGTTTGCGTGGACCGAGCTGTTTAGCTCGATTGTGCTGTGGACGGTGGCGATGAAGGACTTCGTCTGCGTCGAGCCGTGGAGTGGTCCCGCCGACGCATTTAATACCGGCGTCGGCCTGCAGCTGCTGGCACCGGGTGAGTCGCGCTCCGGCGAGTTCGTCATCAGCATCTGACACTAGCCCTGCTGCACACGCAGCCAGCTCCCACCCATCTTCGTAACCTAATCAGCCCCGCGTTGTCGTCGGTGCGCACATCAGCGCATTTTTGGGTACAAACTCGCTCGATGGTCGAGTATATGATGCCTCCGGTTTTGACCAATCGAGGATTCCAATGACGTTTCGCGACTATAAACCCCTGTTTCTGAGTCTGGCCTTTGTGGCCGCTTGTTCCTCCGGTGGCGGGAACAACAATCCCGGTAACCCCAATGTCACCCCAGCTGACATGGCCATGTCCGATGAAGACGGCGGCATGACCATGGGCGGTGATATGGCCGGTGACATGGCTGGCGGCGGCGGCAAAGATGGCGGCGGCACCATGCCGGACCTAACCATGCCGACGGCTGGCTTGCCCTGTGTTCCCGGCAGCTACCGCTGTGGCCCCAGTAACTCCGTTGAGATCTGCAACGGCAGCGGCTCGGCTTGGCTGTACTCGGCGACCTGTACTGTCGGCTGCTCGGCGGGTCTGTGTACGGGAGCCTGCGAGGCTGGCACCAAGCGCTGTAACGGCAAGAACGTCGAAGCCTGCAACATGACCGGCAGCGCTTACACCGTCACTGAGTCGTGCACGACCTTCTGCGAAGATGCACGCTGTGCGATGCCCAGCTTGGATGTCACCTCGAACAAGATGCTCGACGGCGATCAGCTGATCGATGGCGACATCATCATTCGTTCGGGCGCAACCCTGACTTCGCCTTCTGGCGACCTGACCCTGCGCACGCGCGGCGCGATTATGGTGGAGACGGGTGCTTCCATTGTCGTCAATCCGACGGGTAATAGCCCAGAGGGCGCAGCTAGTGGTTACCGAAGCGGCGGAGGTGGTGGTTATGGTACCCAGGGGGGATATGGCTATGACGGAAGCGGTGGCGCGGCGTTTGGCTCTACGACAGACATTACCGTCTCGGCAGGTTCCCGAGGTGGCTCCTCGTCCGCAGGAGGTTTAAACGGAGGTTTTGGGGGCGGTGTCTTGCGGCTCTTGGCTGGCAAGTCGATAACCGTTGCCGGTCAGATCACTGCCAATGGTGCTAGTGGCAGCTCCTCCAGCTCGTACAACAGCGGTGGAGGTTCTGGTGGTGGTGTGCTGTTGGCTACTCCGGACAAGATTGTGATCTCTGGGTCGATCACGGCCAATGGTGGTGGTGCTGGCACTTCTGGATATTACGGCGGTGCAGGTGGCCAAGGTCGCGTCAAGCTGCTCAATGGTGGCGTGCGCATGATCACCGGCTCCATCAACGCTGTGCGCACCGAAGGGCTGCTGCCGCCCACCACGCTGACCTCGGCTTCGCACCCGAACCAGAACCTGATCTACAACGATGACTTCCCGGCGCTAAGCATGGCCTGGACGCAGTCGTTTGTCGGCGTGCAGGGCTACTACCACTTGGTCAGCCGGACCAACTCGCAGCCGCCTACACCCGCCAACGGTGGCAAGGCCGTGGCCGTCGAGAGCGTGATGATCCCCAGCGCCGACGTGAAGACCGGCGAGAACTGGTTCCACATCGTGCCCATCGACTCGATGAGCAACGTCGGTCTAGTCGAGAACACCTTTAAGGTCACCATCAACTCGACCCCGCCCGCGCTCACCTCGTCCAGTCATCCTTCGCAGGGTACTTGGTATCCCAGCGGCGACGCGTTCTTCAACTGGACCTACCCCAACGATGACAAGAACTACAAGGGCGTCTACTACATCCTGGACCGCTACGGCGACACCATTCCTAACAGCATGGGTACGCTGATCCCGGTGACGCAGAAGAACCTGCTCCGCACCGGCCTTGCCAACGGCATTTGGGTCATGCACATGGTGCCCATCGACCAGCGCAACTACCTGACCAAGACCGCCAGCCACTTCAAGGTCTATGTGGGCGCCGATCCTGGCAAGGGCACGTTGCTCGGGCAGGTTGTGGACGGCGCTGGCAAGCCAGTGGTCGGAGCCAAAGTCACCATCAACCGGGGCCTGTTTACCCAGACCACCAACTCGATGGGTAGCTACAACTTCATGACCACCATCCCTGCCGGCACCTGGGAGATCCGCGCTACCAGCGCCGATGGCCTGATGGCCGACTTGAAGATGGACAGCGTAACCAAAGACGGCACCACCACCGTCAACCTGACCCTCAAGTAGCACTGCGACCCGGGAGGATGCAGCTGCCTCCTCTCGGGTCCCGCACTTCTTTCGTTCCTGCCCCTTTCTACTTCTTCCGGTGCTTGCTGCCTCTGCTGCAGCGGCTTCTGATGGTCCTAGCCCGCCAAGTTCAGTAACATCCCCAAAGAGCGCACCCTAAGCGCGCGAGACGGGATGTCGACATGACCTATCTGTGGCTCAAGGCTTTTCACATCATTGCGGTGGTCTGCTGGTTCGCAGGGCTGTTCTACCTGCCACGCCTGTTCGTTTATCACGCCATGACCCCCGACAAAGAGACCCAAGAGCGCTTCAAGGTCATGGAGCGCAAGCTGTATCGCGGCATCATGAACCCCGCGATGTGGGTGTCGCTGCTGCTGGGGTTGGGCATGATGCACGTCGGCAAGCTGCTGCATCCACCACTGTGGCTGACGGTCAAGCTGGGGCTGGTGGTGCTGCTGATTGGCTACCATCACATGTGCGGCAGCCTGATGAAGAAGTTTCAGCGCGACGAAAACCAGCGCTCGCACATCTGGTATCGCTACTTCAACGAGGTACCTACGCTGCTGCTTATCGCCGTAGTCCTGCTGGTGGTCCTCAAGCCGTTCTAACTGCTGCCCCAGCTCGTGGCCACGCGGCAGCAGCCCGCGCGCTGGCGACAGCGAAAGCGCCCATAAAAAAAGCGGTCGGTGCCAAGCCCCTAACAGAGCTACACCGACCGCTTCTTGTTTCACTGCTTAGCGACTATTTATGGAGTGCCGCAGACATCATCCCGCAGCAGCTTGGGCGGCAGCCTGCTTGGCTGGCAGGTGCCCATCATCATGCCGGCTGGGATGGTGCAGGTCGTGCTCTTGCACTGGTTGCTGCTGGCGCAGGCTGCGCCGTCATCCTGGGGCGAGCCACAGGTCTTGCTGGGCAGACAAACCAGCTTGGTGCCGGTGGTGTCGCAGGTTGCAGTGGTCATGCAGGGCTCACCGGTCTTGCCCAGCGGCTTACAGACTGCCATCGCTGGCACGGTGGCATCGCAGTATAAGTTCGTGTTGCAAGTGCCCATGACACAGGACTCGCCGCTGTTCTTGTAGGCGGCGCAGGTGGGGCCGTTCATGCCGGTGGTGACACAGTAGGCGCCGGCGACGCAGTTCTGCATCGGCAGCGTCGTGTCACAGGTCTGGCCGACCGCAGCGGTACCCACCAGGATGCGAGCGCAAGCGGTGGCGGTGCTGGGCAAGTTGCTGAACAGTGCATCACAGTTGTTCTTCCGTGCGCGGAGTGCATCCAGACAGGCTAGACCCTGGGTCGCATCGTACTTGTACGTGCCCATGTCGATCAGCTTCTGGCTGGTCATGTTGCTGCGCAGGAAGGTGTCGTCTGTCCCCATGCTGCACTTGGTGCCACAGCAGCGGAACGACGTCTCACAGTCAATCTGGGCCTGGGCCTTTAGGAATTCCCGATACGTGGTGGGGTTGGTAAGCGGGTCCACACCACAGCCGGTGGCGAGCACGGTCGCAGCGGCGAAAAGGATAGTTGCGATCCTCATAAGTTCCTCCAAATGATCTCAAGCTAAGGTTGTTAGAACACGCCCGTCATGCCGAGGGTACCAAACATGCCAACGGCAGTCTGGGTATCGGCGCGCATACCGGATGGGTTGTTCTGCTTGAAGAATAGGTGATCGACCTGAGCGCCCGAGACCAGGGTCATTGCAAACTGCTGGTGGAACCAGAAGCGCAGCCCGGGGCCGACTTCCCACGCCATGTGGAAGTTGGTCTCGTCTTCTGCGGGCAGGTAGTCGGGAGGAAGCGTCGGCGACTGGCTGCGGCTGCTGACCGTACGGCCAAAGCCCAGCTTGACGGCGCCCAGAAGCTCGACCCGCTTCTCTGCCGACTGCAGGATGGCGACCTGTAGGCCCGGCGAGATCATAAACGACGTGTCCGCGCGCGAGCCGTCTGGCTGACCGGTGATGGCGGCGTACTTGGTGGCGCTGCCCAGGTGCGAGACTGAAAAGCCCAGGCCTGCGATATAGCGCCCGTACTTGTAGCCAGCGAACAGCTCACCACCGATGTTGCCACCGCCAGCGCTGTTATTGACGCTCGGGTTTACCAGGATGGTGCGGGCGGTGATGCCCAGCGAGACCACGATGCCGCGGTCTTTCTGCTTCTCGCCACCACCGGCTGGGGCGCTGTCCATCGCTGGTGCAGTCACTGCAGCAGCGGGCATGCCGTCGGTCGGGGCTGGGGTCGAGGTGGTGTCGGGCGTCTGAGCTAGCGCAGTAGTGGCGCAGAGCAGGCTCCCGGCGAAGATGGGTAGTCCTATCCGCAGGTTGCGGGCACGCATGAGGTCTCCTTTGTTGTCCTTTCAACGAGTTAAGCGAGCCAGCTTTAGCGCTTCAAAGCTGCTCACCGTTCTGATTCAGGTCTTTCCCAGGGGGTTTCCGCTGCGGGGTCAGCCAGTGCTGTTGTTGCTTGGTTGACTGCTTGAACCTTCAGCCGGTCGGGCTGGCAGCTTCCTAGCACGGTTTGCGCGATGTAGGGAACCCAGTTTTTTCTGCTCTGGCGCGCCACCTTGGCGAGTACTTGTCGGCAGCGGCATCCGCGCTCTTAACACAAGTCAAAGCATCGGGTCTATCTGGAATCTGCCTACACTGTGGCAGCCCACCCCCCACCAAGCAGCCCCCACGAGGGCCAGCCCAACGGTCGGCAAAGCCCCGGAAGGTGCTGCGGGGTCAAGCCCAACGGTTGGCAAAGCTCCGGAAGGCGCTGCCAGAGACTGGAAAGACAGCTTCTTCCTCGACGTGATCAACAAGCCGCCCCAAGAAGGTCCCAGCCGCCCTAAGCGTGGGCCGACCGGAGATGTTTTCGATGGGGGCCATAAACTAGAACGGTCCCCAGCGGAAACATCGGAGGGTAGGGGGACCCACGCCGAGGCATCCAAAAGCCGCCCTAGGCGTGGGCCGACCGGAGATCGTAGCGAACTAGTTGCAGTGGCCGCAGCCGCCCGGCTTGCAGCCGCCGCCCTGGCGCTCGTCTTCGGTCATCGGCGAGGCTGGCTCCGGGCGTCCCAGTACCGCTTGCAGCGCCAGCGTCAGCTTCGCTCCGACTTCCAGTAGCTCGCCCGGCTTGTCCTTGGTCCACGCCGGAGCGGCCAGCAGCAGGCGGCCCGGGCGCAGCTCCAAGCGGATGTCACTGGGCTGAGCTGCCAGCACCTGGCCGACCGCTTCGGTGACCGCGATCGACAGCGGCTGGAATGCTTCGGTGCGATAGCTGTCCGGCATCCCGCTGGCGGGCAGCTTGGTGTAGCCCAGGTGGCCCGGCGCGTCATGCTCGCCTGAGGGCAGCACCCGCATGGGCGGCAGTTCGGGATGCGCCGCCAGCATCGCCAGCAAGAACGGTCGAGGCCGGTGCTGCGTCCCCGCCAGGCACGCCAGCAGCCACACATCTAGCTGCAGGTCTGCCACCTGCATCCGGCCTTGAATCAGGCGCTGCACCGACACCACCTCGGGCAGCAGCGCCAGCGGCTCTAGATCGGACAGGATGCCCAGCGGCACCTCGCGCTTGCACTCTAGCTGGTGCTGCTCTGCCCACAGATCCAGCAGGTTAAGGCGGCTCTTGGCGCGCCGATCAAGGAGGATAAGCACCGTCGCCACAGTCGACAGCCCCAAGGCCCACAGCACCGGATCTTGAATAATCATGCTGCTACTACTTTGCGGCTGCAGCGCGAAAGCACAAGCTACCCGCGCAAGATTTGTTGCAAAGGTCCGCCCCCGCCTCAGCTGCTAGGGCTCGCAGCTCATCAGCGCCACCGGCATGCGGTAGTACTCGGCAAAGCGGCGCGCGCGCGGCAGGTGGTTGGTGGCCGAGATCAGCAGCGCCGTCACAAGTCCATGCCGCCGCATGATGCGCTGCGCGTAGCGTAGGTTCTGCCACGTGGTCAGCGACTCGCCTTCGATCAGGATGCGGTCGCGCGGGATGCCGCTCTGCAGCGCCAGCTTGGCCATCACCTCGCCTTCGACGTAGCGGTTGTGCGCCGCGCCGCCGCTGAAGATGACCTTTTGCACCCGCCGCTCGCGCAGGGCCTGCACCGCGGCGCGCACTCGACAGCGCAGGCAATCCGACGGCGTGCCATCGTCCTGGGCCGGACAGCCCAGCGCAATCCCCACATCGGTCTGCGTCGGCACCGGCTGCTGCAGCGCCTGCGCCAGAGTTTGCTGACTTGGCTGATCCCGCTGAAAAAAGTCATGCCACCCCGCGCAGCCCGAGCCCAGAAGCCCCACCAGCAGCACCCACAGCCCATGTCTAAGCATCGTCATCATCGAAAGTGCCTCGTGCGCCTGCCTAGTGGGCTAAGTCCGCACAGACTGTGCGCGCCACTCGGCGACCCACGGTATAGATCGTCAGCTGCGGCGGCCCGCCGATCGAGGTTGGAAACACGCTGCCATCGGCCACATAAAGCCCACGCACCTGATGATGGCGGCCTTGCGGATCGACGCAGCTTACGTGGGGGTCGCTGCCCAGCGGCAGGCTGCCCATCGGATGCACCGACGTCAGCAGCGGATCAAACGGGCGATACGCATGCGTCAGCAGCGGCTTTAGCTGCGCCACCGAGGTCGCCACCAGCGGCTGCAGCAGCGGCACCATCACCCGCTTGGCCCCGGCAGCGAGCAGGATCTCGGCGGCGGCATGGACCCCTCGCCACAGCGCGCGGGCATCCTCGGGGGTCAGCGCATAGCGCACCTTGGGGCGGCCCCTGCTGTCGGCGCGTACCTCGCCGCGCGTCTCGTCGTGCAGCATCGCCGCGACTACTGCTGTGCGTGGGTAGGCTTGCATCGCTGCGGCGTGGGCCTCGCCAAAGCCGGGCTGGATGCCCGCATAGCCACCGGGATGGGCAAACGCCGGAATCAGCCAGCTGCGGTCGAGCGCCCCCGGCTCAAATAGCAGCTTCTCGGTACACTCAAAGCTCTGTGGCACGCCGTGCCAGGCCTGCACCGGCTCGGCAAACTCTCCGGCGACGGCCACCCCCGGATGTAGGCGCAGGCTGCGCCCCGCCGTCTTGTGAGGATCGGGCACGTCACTACTGCGCAGCAGCGCCGCCGAGCCGATTGCGCTGCCGCAGATACACACCGCGCGCGCCCGCACCTCGACTGCGTCACCGCTGCTGCCGTCCGGACGCAGCACGTGACCGCGCACGCCGACCGCCCGCCCATTCTCCAGCAGGATCTGGGTGATGCGCACCTCGCTGTAGACCTGCGCGCCCAGCCGCAGCGCATCAGGCATCAGCAGCTTCAGCGCGTTTTCTTTGGCGTTGTACACGCAGCCCAGCTCGCAAAACCCCGAGCGCTGACACCCCCGCCG
>JAGNNG010000057.1 GCA_017990795.1 Deltaproteobacteria bacterium | reverse complement strand
GGTCGCTCGGTTCGTCCGCGCTCTCGCGTCGCCACGCGCTAGGCTCCCACGCTGCGCAGCGCCCGCTCGATGGCTTCCAGCTGAAGAGGCAGCCGCGCATCTACGGTGCCAAGCTCGGTCTCGACGATACAGCCGCCTCGGGTGACGCTCGCATCGGCGCGCAGATGCACCACTTCAGCGCGAGCGCAGCGCTCCAGCAGTCGCGGACGCCCACGCTCCAAGGCCTTAAGGTCATCGGGATGTACGCGCAGCAGCACATCGCGCGGCGTTCCCGCCTGGGTCAGCGCCGCCCGCGCAATGTCGACCACCGCATCTGGGCTCAGGGTCAGCTCGCGCTCTAGGATTTTTTCGGCGATACGCACGGCCAGCAGCCGCAGGTCTTCGGTAACACTTCGCTGCGCCTTCACCGACGCAGCCCGCGCTGCCGTAAGTAGCTCGGTGACCGCTTGCAGACCGCGCTCGCGACCTTCAACTACCGCTTGGGCCCGCAGCCGCTCCGCCTCTTGCCGAGCATCACCAATAATGCGCTCCGCTTCGGCCTTGGGGTCAAACGGAGCATCCTTGATCAGCGGCTGATCGGTAGCCAGCTCGTCACGTCTGCCGCCCTTGAGCACTCGCGCCATCGACGCCCAGTATAGCCCGGGAAGCCGATGGCGCGGCGACTAGAAGCGCGCTTGTAGGGTGAAGTTAAAGCCGAGGCGGTGTGGGAACTCAAAGACGCGCTGCTTGGTCATGTCGGCAGCGGTTACCAGGCGGGTGCCGTTCGGATCGTACTGATAATAAGTCTCAGCGATGAGGGCGAACATCTCGAGGAAGTCCTGACGCGCCATCAGCTTGGTGGCGATCGCGGGCAGCACATCCATCCCGGTCGGCAGGATCACCACGTCACCTTGGTTGCGTACGACCAGCACGGCGCTCGTCGGCTCTAGCGGATTTACGCCGCCCGGAGGTGGCCGATAGCTAGCCGGTCGATCGACACCGACGGTAAGACCGACGGTAGTTCCACTGCGCTCGATAAAGTAATCAAAGCCAGCGGCGGCAAACAGGTTGGGGTTCACCGTTGCGCCCACCTGCGCCATCGTGCCGGTGGTGGTATCTGCAACCTGCTCACGCGGGAAGTCTTGGAACGGCACCAAGCTCGGCTGATTGAGCAGCAAGAACTCCAGCGAGCGATAGGTCGCATCCAGACGGAAGCGCGCGCTGCCGTACTGCAGACGCACGTTGACGTCGCCAGCCAGGCCCCACTGCCGACGGCTCGAGTCCGCTTGGTCGGGGTTTTCCAGCGTCGTGCCCTCGGCGGTAAACTCGGACATGACCAGCCACGAGAAGCCCGGCGTATAAACCGGCTTGGTCAGGTAGCGCGCGGCGCTGTAGGGATCGTTGCGGTACAGCGCGGTATCCGCAGACAGCGTCGGTGGTAGACCGTTAAAGATCGACACCTGAAAAGAGGCGCCAAAGGTCTGCACCGGCAGCTGCTGCGTCAGGATGCGCGGGATGGTGCCGCGATCAAAGAAGCCACCGTTGGTCTCGATGCGAAAGTGGCCGGGGATGATGTCCACACCGGCGCCACCGAGCAGGCCGTACACCGAGTGCAGCTCTTGATCTTGCTCGTAGCGCAGCACGCTGGTCTTGGCTCCCAGATAGGCGTACCAGCGATCGTCGGCAATCTGCACGCGCAGACCAGGCACTGGGGGCGTCGGCGGCGGGTTGATGTTGGTTGGAATATCCGGGTTGGCTTTAAAAAAGATCGGCGACCCGCCCCAAGACAGGCGCCACGAGTACCCCAGACGCATACGGTCCGAGTTGAGCGGAAACGCCGTCACCGAGATATTGGTGCGTCGCTGCCGCGTCTTGTCGAAGTAGTAGTTCACCTTCAGGTAGCTACCATCGTCGATCGACGACAGGTTCACGTCCGAGAACTGGAGGAGCCGCAGCACGTACGCGCCCTCGGCCTCCCAGCGCTGACGCTGGACCGCTTTGTAAAGGACGATGTGAGTGAGGCTCTCGTAGCCGGTGAAGCGCGTGTCGTAGTTGTCGAAAAACAGCACGCCCAGCTGATTGGGACGGTCAAAGCGCCAGCCCGGAACAGGTGGGTTGGTCTCGCCGGGCTTGGCCAGCACGTTCTCGTTGGTCAGCGTGACGTTTAGGCGAGTATCTACAAAGTCCCCGGCCAGGGCCTCGTGCGGCTCGCAGAGGGCGGTCACGGCAAGCAGCGCCACCGACGACAACGCAGCCTTTCGGGCCACCTGCAGTACCAGCGATGCACAGCCCAAGCTGCGCGACCTCCGCCGAGTTGGAAGCCCGCAAAAGGGGCGGCGGGGCGAAAGCGACTGTTCACGGTGCATACATACGCTCCTTGCCTACATGGCTAACGGTGGGCGTTTTTTATCATGAGACCGGTAAGATAGCGACCATTCTTCGAGGACAAATCCCGCGCGCTTACCGGCTTATCGACGAGAACCAACCTGCCGCTGGCCCGCTGTAGCAGCGCTTCGGCCCGCGGCCTGGCAGCATCAGATCCATGCACCCCGACAGCACGTTTTGTAAGCAGACAACAAAGGCCGAGCCGCCGAGATGTAAGCTAGGAGGCTTGGCAATCCCACCGAACTGCAGAAAAGCTGCGCTAGCATCTGCGGCCAGCTGAACTGATCGCAGTCCGAAAGCAGGAAGCGGCGATGCTACGGCTCTGAAAGCTCAAGCTCGCCTGAGACCAACTATGCGAATCGCTCTCTGGAAATACTGCTGTGCGGCGCTCCGGCTGTTGGGGCTGGCGGGTCTTGTGGTGACCTGCTGGCAGCCTCAGCTAGTGGGTGTGTCGGAGGCGCGCTCACGCCACGGCAGTCGCCCAAGCGTGCCACACCCACCCAAGCTGCCAGAGGATGTGCTCCGGGTGCCCTTGATCGGGCAGGTGCGCTCGTACAGCTGCGGACCGGCGGCGCTCCTGGGGGTGCTGCGCTATTACCAGATGTTTTCAGGTCCCGAGTCCGCGCTGTATAAGCCCCTCGGCACGCATCCCGACGAAGGCACGCTGCCAGAGGCGCTGGCGCAGACCGCCCGCAGCTTCGGCCTCCTGGCTACCGTTGAGCAGCCCATGACGCTAGACGGCCTACGTACAGCGCTTGCCGAGAAAAAGACCGTCATCCTAGAGCTGCAGGCCTGGGCTGGCTCAGCGACGCGTACACGCCGGTGGTCCAAGATCTGGGACGACGGCCACTACGTAGTTTTGATTGGCATGGATGACTACTATTTGTATTTCATGGATCCCTCGACGGGGGACGCCTACACCTACCTGCCCATCCGCGAGCTAGCGGCCCGCTGGCACGACGTAAACGGCATCCGAACCGACCCCAAGCTCCATCGCGACTATCAGCTGGGCATCGTTATCAGTCGCCCGGCAGAAGTAGCGGTGCCACGCGTGATCCCAAAGCCCGTCAAGCCGCCAGGCAAAACCAAAGGGGCAACCGCTGCCGCGACCCAAGTGCCCCGCGTGACCGCGCCAGAGCCTCCAGCGCCCCCCCTCGTGAGCCCGCCGCTCACGACGCACCGCTTGCTGCGACTGGACTAGGCGCCGCCAGCCAAAAAATCGCAAAAATCAAAGAAAAGCGGCGAAAAGTCGCGAAAACGAAAGGCTTGCCCAAGCAGGCGTCCTGCACTAAGCCCAGTGGTCGCTTTGGTCCCGATCGCACGCGGTCGACATCGGCCAAAGCCCGGGGTAGTCGCCCGAATTCCCTCGGGTCCGGGGCTCGCAAGCGGGCATGCATCAACGTACGTGACTTCAGGCAGGGACTCGGCATAACCTACTCCCTTGTATGCCAGCTGATTTAACCGCCATCCTGTTGCCGCTGCCCCCGCGCGGCATGAGCCCAGATCAAGTTGTTAACGTCGTGGCGCAGAACGCGCCGCCCGCTGCCTGGATCCGCCTGGCACCGCTGGAGAAGGTGGACATCCACCAGCTCGAGGTGCTTGAGGGTGCGTCCGGCCTGCCGTCGATCTCGCCGGCGCTGCTGGTAGCTCTGTCGCAGAGCGGTGGCAAGGCGATGTTTATCCACGTCAACCACCAAGCCAAGCAAGCCCTGCTTCATGCCTTTGAAGACGGCATCGAAGTCGCTAGCTACTCTGGCGAGCCGAACGACGCGTTTGCGGACCAGTTCAAAGAGCTGGTCGGCCACACTGTCGACGAGCTGGTCGAAAACGACGACGGCACGCGCATCGGCTTTGGCCAAGCAGCGTCGCGTACGGCAGCGCTCACCCGGGGACGCATCCTGCTGGTGCCTGCTGGGACTCCGACGGGACTTGGCACGTTTGTGTTCCATGATCGCGGCTTTGACCGACCGACCGATGCAGCGGGCGGCCCAGCCAAGGACAGCGACGATGCCGATCAGACGCGGCTCTCGTTCTTCGCCTTCGACGGTAGCTTGATTCAACAGGCGTTCGGCGAAGTGCCCGGTCCGCAGCTGGCGCAGGTCATTGGAAGCGCTCCCGTCGAGGTCGTCGGCCCGCTCATCGAGCTGCGCGACTCCACGACGAAATCTCTGAACCAGCTGCAGACGCCGCCCGGACAGAGCAAAGACCATCCGTCGTGGCACATCCACGCTTTTGAGCTGCTGGCGCTATCGCATGCGGGAGTTTATGCCGGTGGCGAGACGCTAAAGTTCCTGGATCAGAAGCTGCTGGCGATCTTGAGCATTGGTGATGCCACCCCAATCGTCGACGCCGATGACGCAGAAGAGCTAGAAGACCTGCCCAGCGTCCTGGATGCCATGATCGAGGTGCTGCCGTGTCCGAAGCCTCCCGGGGGCTACGGTCCGCTGCTGGAGAACATCGGACCCGACGAGATTGGCGCGCTGGTGCCATGGGCGAAGCCGGGTCAGCCTTACGACGGTGCAGTATTTCTGATCAAGGCCGACCGCATCCTCAACCTGGTGCGCGACTTTGACGGGAACAAGCTGGGTGCTCGACTGGAGAAGTTCTGTCGTGCGCTGTATACCGCTCGTTATGGCGCAATCAGCGACGAGAAAGCCTATCTACAGTGGCGCGCGGGCCAAGAGCAGAAGTCGCGCACCGACATCGAGCGCCTGCTGCTGGCCTGGGCCGAGCTGCGCATCGTGCTAGAGATGGCCGCCGTCAATCAGATGGCGCTCGGCGTTATCGTCTACGGCTAAGCTACACCGCAACGATCTCTTTCTGCTCTGCCCCTGCTACCGACGCTAGCAGCAGGGGCAGCTACCTCGCTTCAGCACCAACTACAGACAAGCTCGCAATCGAGCGCGACTCCCCGACGGGGCGCTGTGTCTTTTGCTATCGCTGCGCGGGCGGTCGCTTTCCAGTTCTGCGCCAGTGGAAGTAGTCGGCCAGCACCTGCGCGTGATCAAACACCAGTGTCACCGTCTGCAGTGTCTCCTCGGTAAACACCTCCAGGCGGCCAGCGTCATCAGCAGCCCGCGCTGTCCCGGTCGCACGCCCCACAAACACCGTCGAGATGGTATGCCGACGCGGATCCCGACTCGGAGCTGAGTAGGTAAACAGCTGCTCGGTCAGTTCCACCTGCAGCGACGTTTCTTCTAGTGCTTCGCGCATCGCCGCTGTGGACAGCGACTCACCGACGTCGACAAAGCCGCCCGGGATGGCCCAGCCGAGCGGTGGATAGCGACGCTCAATCAGCACCAGCGCCGGTCGGTCCTCTCGGTGAAGGGGATGATCGGTCAGCTCAATAATGCAGTCCACCGCCACAAACGGCACCTTCGTTGGCAGCCCCATCAGATCCCCCAGCTCTTGCTACAAAAAGTGGTGTTGGTAATGTGCTCAGCCTGCAGCTCCCTGAACCGAAGCTGCGCCCGTCCCGACAGTGCTGCTACTTTGCGTGCTTCTTAAGTGGGCTCACTTTGGGCGCGTCGTCGGCAGGCCCGGGAATGCTGACCAGTTCTACGTCGAATACCAGCAGACCGAAGGGACCACCGGGACGCCGAGGCGTATCGCCGTAAGCCAGATCTGCAGGAATCCACATCCGGCGCTTCTCTCCGACCACCATCAGCTTCAGTCCCTCGCGCCAGCCTTCGATGAGCTTGTCGAGTGGGAACTTCGCAGTGGTGCCGCGCTTCTGCGAGGTATCAAACAGCTTGCCGTCGGTCATCCAGCCCGCGTAGTTGACCTCCACCATGTCGCCCGCTTTGGGATGCACGGTGCCGGTGCCCTTCTGCAGCACCTTGCTGACCAGCCCTGACTTGGTCTTCTGACCGTCTGCAGGAGCCTTGGCCACGTCAGGCGGCGCGGGAATGTTAGGCAGCGCTGGCTTGGCAGCTTCAGGGGCTGCCTCATCTGCGTAGGCAAGCGTCGCGGAGTAAGTCCCCAGCAGCAGGCCGATCGCCAGCCCGACCCCGGTTCGTGTGGTCTGGATTTTCATATCAAGAATGTACTGCGAGCGACGTGCGGGGCGCAATCCGGCGCCCACTCCAGCTTGGGTCACTGTGTCGTTCCGCCTGGCTTGTTTTCATCAGGAAAGCGATCGCAGTGGCTCTGGATCTCGCTATACAGGTCGGTGCCACGCAGAACCCGACAGCCAAAGCCCAGCAGACCATCCACGCTGGCCAGCAAGATGCGCGCGGTGCCATCGCCTGCCGCCAAGATGACGCGGGTGCCGTCGGGGGTAAAGTTCACGCCCCGGACCGCGCCGGTACGCTCATCCAGCGTCAGCTGCAGCTTGCCGGTCTTTACATCCCAAATACGTGCAGTCTTGTCGTCGCCACTGCTGGCTAGCAGCGTACTGTCGGGCGAAAACGTCACCGCTCGTACCACCGACCGATGGCCTTGCAGGTTGTACTGCAGCTGACCCGTCGCGGCGTCCCAAACCAAGACCGTTCCATCGGCGCCACTCGAGGCAATCCGGGCCCCGTCTCCCGAGTACGTCACCGCAAGCACATCCTGAGCATGCCCCTGCAGGACTTTCAAGCTGCGCCCCGTCGCTACATCCCAGACCTGGGTATTGCCATCCGAGCTCGCCGTCACCACTTTTTGACCGTCGGGAGAGAACGTGCAGCCATGAACCTCGCCGGTGTGACCTTGCAGTACCTGCAGCACTTGCCCGGTCTTGGTGTCCCAGATCCGAGCTGTGCGATCCGCACTAGCCGACACCAGCTTGCTACCATCGCTTGAGTAGGCGACCGAGTAAACCGGCCCTTGATGCCCTTGCAGCACCTGCACCGTACCACCCACGCGCGCGTCCCACACCCGTACCGTCTTGTCCGCACTTGCCGTCGCTAGCCTGGCTCCATTTGGAGCAAACACGCCCGCAAAGACCTCGCCTTGGTGACCCTGCAGCAGCATCTGCGCACGCTCGGTCCGGGCATTCCAAACCAGCACATTGTGATCGACACAGGTGGTGACCACTCGCATGCCGTCAGCCGAAAAGGCCGCCGAGTTGATCTCTGACTTGGCCTGGTAAATCTGACCACTGCGGCCCGCTCGAACATCCCAGATCCGCGCTGTCGCATCTCCGCTGGCCGTCAGCACCCGGGAAAAATCCGGCGAAAATACTGCGGCCCGAACCTCCTGGGTGTGCCCTTTTAGGACGTAGAGCGCCCGACCGCTGATCGCATCCCAAACGCGCGCAATACGTCCCGAGCTGGAGGTGACGATTCGCAAGCCATCGACTGAATACGCAGCGGTCCGCACACCTTCTTCGGTGTCATGCAGCGTCAGCAGCACTCGGCCCGTCGCAGCCTCCCAGACCATCGCCTTTTTATCGCGGCCCGCAGACAAGATACGGAGCCCATTTGGCGACCACACCGCCGAGGTCACATCCTCGCCGTGACCGTTGAAACCAAAGATGCCACGACCCGTGCGCGAGTCCCAGATTCTGGCTACATCATCAGAGCTGGCCGTGACCACGCGCCCACCATCGGGAGAAAAGCCCGCATAAAGCACCGGTCCCTGATGCCCAACCAGCGTCAGCAAGAGCTTTCCTGTACGTGCATCCCAGATCTTGGCGGTGTTATCGCCGCTGGCCGTGACGATGCGAGCACCATCGCGTGAGAAAGCTGCGACGTTGATCTCCTGATTGTGACCCGTCATCGTCGCCAGGACTTGACCGGTTCGCACATCCCAGACCTTGGCGGTGCGATCTGCGCTGCCAGTAACGACACGATTGCCGTCTGCCGAAAAGGCCGCGCCATATACTTCCAGCGTGTGACCCTTCAGCGTCTGCAGCAGCGTCAACGACCGCGCATCAAATACCCGCGCCTGCCCATCAGAGCAGCCGGTGACCAGCTTGCTACCGTCGGTCGAGTACGCCACCGAGTGGACCGTGCCATCGTGCGGCAGAACCCGCGATACGACCATCTCTCCCGTCGCCTTAAACAGATCCCTGACCGCAGGAGCCGTCGGTGTCTGGCCCGCAGCCTGAGCCCGACCCACGTTCATGATGGCCGTCTGCAAAAACGCCTGACGGTTGCCGATGTTGCTCATGAACAGGTCGTTTTGCGACTCTAGGGCATCAATGCGCGCCTGCAGTTCTGGGTCCACCGCCGCAGGAGCTGTACTAGCATCAGCGACCCCGGCATCAGGAGACGCTGCCGCATCAGTGACTCCAGCGTCCGGACTCCCGCTGCCAGCAGTGGGACTTGTCACGGCGGCAGCGCTGACGGAGGCTGCGGGACCGCTGCCGGAAGCCGTCGTCGTATTGCCTGCTGGTGGAGTGGTTCCGGTCGTAGTGGCTTTCGCTGGCGCGGCGGCAGTCGT